>CALJIH010000103.1 GCA_937974135.1 uncultured Cocleimonas sp.
ACATCAATACCTAAAGCCAATAACATTTCACGTGCCCAGAAGCTGGTTGCTAGGATGACACGATCTGCGTAAAACTCTTCATCATTGCTTATAACTTTCCAACTACCATCGTTTAACTTTTCAATGCCATTTACGGGGTGTTGTCGTAAGATTTTAGCTCCATTTAGTTGTGCTGCTTTTGCCATTGCCATAGTGGCACCCGTTGGATCAACATGACCATCATCTGGGGTGTAAGCTGCACCCAGTACGCCTTCGAGATTCATTAAAGGATGTAAACGTGAAATCTCTTTAGGGGAAATCACGGAGTAAGGAATTCCTAACTTTTCATACAATGGTGTTAAAGTGTGAAATGAGGCTAATTCCGCTGAAGAATTGGCTAGGCGCAGACTACCTGTTTTATGAAAACTGATATTTTGACCGCTTTCCGCTTCTGCTCTTAAATAGGTTTTAAGCGTATTTACATAGAGTTGGGTGATTTTTGCGTCATGTCCAAAGTGGGTACAGTTCCCAGCGGCGTGCCAAGTTGAACCTGAAGTTAACTCGTTTTTTTCAAGCAATAAGGTGTTGCTCATACCGCGCTCTGCTAACCCAAACAAAACACCGCATCCGATTACACCGCCGCCAATAACAATTGCATCATACTTTTTTGACATGCTTCAATAGCCTTTTGTGCATCAGAAAATATACTAAGCATAATATAATTATGAATTGATTAATCTTTAAAACACTTTAAAAGTGGGGGGGTGTCTTTTTTAGTGTAAATTACATCCATTAGACATTAATCATTTTATTGCGAGTTTGATCTATGGAAACAGTTACTATTTTGGTCGATGTACAAAACGTGTATTACACTTGTAGATCCGCGTATAAACGTAATTTTGATTATAATAAGTTCTGGGCTCAAGCAACAAAAAATCGAAAAGTTATCAAGGCATTTGCCTATGCCATCGACAGTGGTGATGAAAAACAAGCACAGTTTCAAAATATACTCAGAGCCATCGGCTTTGAGGTCAAACTCAAGCCTTATATTCAACGTAGCGATGGATCAGCTAAAGGCGATTGGGATGTTGGCATAACCCTTGATGCGATTGAATACGCAGAACAAAGTGATATTGTGATTCTAGTCTCTGGTGATGGAGATTTTGCAATCCTCGTTGATAAAATGGTGCATAAATTTAACTGTCATGTTGAGGCATATGGTGTACCTAAACTAACCGCACTTTCGTTGATAAATGCTGCAACGCAGTTTTATCCCATAGAGTCACAATTATTGATGTAAGCAGTTTAAACAAACCTACATTTTTAATGTAGGTTTGTTTATATATGTCATGCAGCTTTTGATGTATTTACGTTTAAGGTATGTAAGCCACACTCACGTTTGTTGTCTGCTTTAGTCGGATCATAATAATTGGTTTCATTCGGTAAATTGTGTTTCTCGATATAAGCTTGCATTTGTGCTTCTGTCCAATCTAACAAAGGGGAGACTTTGGTTAAACCAAAGGGTCCTTGGTCGATATAGTTCATCTCAGCACGAACCGCAGTTTGTTCGCGTCTAACCGCTGTAAACCAGACTTTGTTTTGTTGCGAATTCATCGCACGTTCAAAGGGTTCAAGCTTAAATTGCTGAGTAAATTCATCGTGACGTTCATCTTCGATACTAGGAATACCTCCAAGCGTAGCTTCTAAACGAACCGCAGTAACCTTAGGCGTGAATACAGAAACATTTAAATTTAATGTTTTGATAGCATTTTCTGCAAAAACATAAGTGTCTGGTTTGTTCAAGCCAGAATCGATCCATACCACTGGAATATCAGGCTTTACTTGGGTAAGCATATGTAAAATAACAGTCTCATAAGGACTAAAGTTAGTCGTGACAAAGACATTGGAATCAGCATCTATTACTGATTTTATAATCTCTTCTGGACTTTTTTCACTCACTTCATTGTTGAGTTTTTCGATATCTATTGTCATTTTTACGCCTTTTTAAATAATTAAGAAAATACATCTGAAATCTCTTGAGCTTCAGATTAGGTAAAATTATTAATTAAATTTATGTGTAGATAAAACGATTAAATTAGATAGAAATATCTATTTATCAGTTAAACATTGCTCAAGATAAACCCGTCAGCTGAAGAATCTAGATGAAAAATTGCAACTAGATAACATCTTGCTATTGGGTAAAACTATCCAATAGCAATGATATTCAATCGATCATGCCAACATGATCTAAAAATTTTTAATATAGATATAAACAGGCGAAAAGTAGGGGGGTGTACTTCGACAGGCTCAGCATAAATACTTCGACAGACTTAACAAAACTGTCTTTTAAATAGATAAAAAAGACTAGAAATTAAATTGAAATTGTATGTTTGGATTATTAAAACCATCCATATTTAGATGCATGTTTTCAAATACCCCGTTTGTTTGCATCACATAAAGTAATGCGAGGGCAAACGCTATGACGGATATCACCGCCAAGGCTATTTTAACAATACTATACGGACGCTCTCCCTGAATCGTACCGTTTCTGCCATTGATGACATAACGATAAGTTTTGCCACGATAATCAAATGCGGCTGACCAAACGGGAAGTAATACGTGTTTGAAGGTTGTATCGTCGTGCTGGGTATTAACAGCCGAAATGCGTTGTTGATCACCACCAATATCATAGCGAATCGACTGGTTTATTTTCTTTTCCATGATGTTTTCGGCTTGCAAAAAGCCTTGATCAACAGTGATTTGATATAGCTCACTTCTAAAACCACTGATGTATTCTTCTGAATAAGGGACAAGATTATCCAAATCCCAAGGTTGTAGATGATTAATGATTGTTCTCGGTAAGGTTTTACTCGCACCTATTAAAACATCATCAAAATGCAAATCTACACGTCCGCCAACGGGTGTCCAGCGAATCCTTGGAACAGTTCTCACGCGTTGTACACGTCTGCCATCTACGACGGTTGTGTACACTTGGCGATCGTAATAAGTGGTGCCGCGTTGCCCTCGGTATTGATTATAAGTTTGACTGTCGTAAGTCCAATAGGGTAGAAAAATGCCAATCAGTTTTTCTTCACGATTGGCATATTTTTTTAATGATGATGGTGCAAACCAACGGCTACTCATCCATTCGTCAAAGATCGCAATCGCTTCCTTTTTTTCAAACTTAAACGGTAATAGAGAACGTGGCTCGATGAAGCGAACACTCTGCGTATTAGAAATGACAGGAGTTTCGCAATAAGGACATTCACCGGCGTGCTCATAGGGTTTAAAACTAAATTGCGCGCCACATGATGGGCACTGAATCGCTTCAAAAAACTCATCGTCTATAACACCATCTGGATCTTTAAATTTGAGCCTGCCCAGTTCTTCTAAGGCTTCCTCAAAATCGTATTCTTTTATGGGTTCGTATTTTGTATCGACAGGATAATGGTGTCCGCAAGATCGACAACCCAAATCTTGTGAGGAGGGTGAGTAAACCAAGTCAGAGCCACAATTTTTACACGGAAAGTGTGCTTGCGTGATGACGTGAGCATCTTCTATTTCTTTTTTTTCTGTCGCTGTTAACGGTGTAAATAACAGGTCTTTGTCAAAAAGGGTGTTCACGTTTTATTTAATTTTGCTTATCTTTAAAAGGAAAAGTACCCCACTTTAAAGCAAAAATGCCTAAAAGTGGGGGGGTGTCTTTTTTATCTTATTTTATGAGTGTTAATTATGAATTTGGCAAACGTGGCGGTTGTGCATCATCGTCATCAAATAGGCCATCGAGAGCATCGATATCCTGGATGGCTTTCCATGTCGCCATGCCATCTATCCATGCTAATGTGCCTGGTGTTATTTGATGAGAGTTAGCCATTTCCTGAAGTCTATTCAAATCGTACGGCCCCATGCTTTGGCGGTCAATCGCTACGTGCCAGTTGGTATCTGGTAATGGTGGTGGAGCTGCAGCTGATGGTGCAGCTACGGCTGCTGTTGGGTTAACCACTTGGGGTTGCGCACTCATGTCATGCGTCATTTTGTTTGCCATGGCAAAACCTAGTCCCATTTCGATGGCGCTGCCTGCGCTGCCTCCTTTGTTTTCTAGTTGCATTGACTCAGCAGCACCAAATTGTATGTACTTGTTTAAATCGCCGATCATTCCCATACTAGTGCGTTTGTCTAAGGCTTCTTCAACAGCAGGAGGAAGCGAAATGTTTTCAACCAGGATCTGGGTAAGTTCTAGGCCATAGTCTTTAAATTCAGGTGCGATACGATGTGTTAGTAATTCGCCAAGCTGTCCTTGGTTTCCGGCTAAGTCTAAAACAGGAATATCCGAACTGCCTAGAATATCGGTATAGCGTGTCACAATCAGATTGCGTAACTGGCTACTGATTTCATCAACGGTGAAATGACCGTCAGTACCTACTATTTCTCGAATAAATTTAGCAGGGTCATCAATACGAATATTATAGGTACCAAAAGTGCGTAAACGCACCATGCTGAACTCTTTATCGCGCATCATAATCGGGTTTTTGGTGCCCCATTTAAGATCGGTAAATTGACGCATATTAAAGAAGTAGACTTCCGCTTTGAATGGACTTTCAAAACCGTGATACCAATGTTGCAAGGTCGAGAGAATAGGGAGATTTTTGGTTTCAAGTTCATATAGACCAGGCCCTAAGATATCCGCAATCTCACCTTCACTAACAAAAACTGCGACTTGTGATTCACGAACCGTGAGCTTTGCCCCAAATTTGATTTCATTACCATAGCGTTGGAAACGATATACCATCGTATCAGCACCAGAATCTGTCCATTCGATTACATCAACAAATTCGCCAAATAATTTATCCCAAAGTCCCATACTGTTGTCCTTTAATGTTTCCTAAGTTTTCTATTAAAAAATTAACCTTCAAGCGCTTTAGTCGCTTCGCTAGCAGGTCCTTCGGTGCGCGCTTTAGCGGCTACTAGAGCTTCGCGTAACTCGCTTTCCATGCTTTCAAGTTCTTTTGCAGCCTCGGCGCGTTTCGCTTTGCCTTCTTCAGCTATTTGTAAACTATCGTTGATGGTTTCGATTAATTGATTATTGGCTTTTCGTACTGACTCAATATCAAATACTCCACGCTCCATTTGAGTACGTACTTCGGCATTAGCAGCGCGTAAGTTATCTGCATTGCTTTCGAGTAAGTCGTTGGTTAGATCGGTGGCTTTTTTGACGGTATCGGCAGTATCGCTCATGCGGAAGATAGTCACGGCTTGCGCGAGTTGGTTTTTCCATAATGGAACCGTATTAATCAAGGTTGAGTTAACCTTGTTGATTAGCATTTTATCGTTTTCTTGGACTAATCGAATGCTGGGTAAGCTTTGCATTGCAACTTGGCGCGTTAAACGCAAGTCGTGTATACGGCGTTCTAAATCATCGCGTACTCCGCGTAAGTCACGAACCCCTTGTGCGTGTAGCATATTGTCAGCTTCTTTTGCCGCAATTTTTTCCTGAGTAGGAATTTCAGTTTCGTCTAATTGACGCAGTTTTTCTTCGCCCGCAGCAATATACAATTCTAGTTTGTGGAAATACTCAAGGTTTGCATCATAAAGCTTATCTAAGGAGATAATGTCGGTAAGCAATTGGGTTTTTTGCGATTCCATTTTATCGGTGATGTTATTGATTTGTTTACGCACATCATCGTATTTACTTAAGAAAATGGAAACAGGTTTTGCCTTACCAAATAAACGCGCGAAGAAACCTAATTTGCGGTTTGGGTTTAGTTCATCAATGTCAAACCCACGAATGGTGGCGATCATATCGTTCAATGGAGCACCCGCAGCACCAAGATCTTTATTACGCACCCCTTCGAGCATGCTTTCAGAGATTGTGCTCATCTCTTCTTGTGCATCACTACCAAATGCCATAATACTATTGCTGTCATTAAGATCGATTTGCTTAATCAAGCCATCGATGGTCTTTTTCTCTGAAGAATTTGCATCTTTGTACAGCATGATCTCATTTGAAATCGCTTTGTACTCAATGATTTCAGTGCCAGGAAGGATTTCTACATCTTGAGCGGTTTGCGTGGTGGTTTCAGCCATTGATATATTCCTTTTGTAATCGTTTATGTGGGTTATACGTTTAGGGTAACAATTATCTGCTTAAATACCCTTAAGTTGAGCCTTGAGCACTTCGATTTTGACGTCCAAATCGAATTGATCATTCTCTAGTAATTTTTTGTGCTGTTCATCAAAGGTGGTTTCTATAGATTCTAGCACTTCTGCAAAGTTTTGATCTAAAGCCGCAGTAGAGGCGGACTTGTTCTGCGTATTTGCATAGCTTTCAGTGACGCGCGCTGTGCCATCTAAATATACTTTTAAGAATTTGCGTGCACGCGACAAATCTTTTGGATCTTCTTCGATCAAATCTAAGATTCCGCGAGCTTTAGAAATAATCAGTTTTAGGTGACGATTAAACTCACTATTTTTAATGTTCTTACGTGACGCTTCAATATTAGCAATCTTTACTTCGGCTTCTTCCAATGCCTCATAAACTTCATCTGCATTGACACCAAGAGAAATATCTCCAGATTTGTCCTGACGTGGATCAACACCATAAGCGACGTAAAAAGCGATCAGCGTTACTGCTGCGAATAAAGCACTTTCAAAAATGCCATTACCACCAAGGAAAAGGGATGTTAGTCCTGTTGTACCTGCGAGAATAATGGCAGCCAACGACTTAAATGGTTTGCCTGGCGCTTTTGAAAATTTTCGTTGTTTAAATTTACTTTCTAATTTGAAGCCATGTCGCGCAACAATGGCGGCAACCATAAAGCTAGCAAATAATAAACCAGAGGTAATACTTAGTGTGATATTGCCTTTGAGTAAATGAACCAAGGCCGCAATTAGCACCGGCATTGGCATAACAAATAGGAGTAATCCTTTAAATCCAGTTCTTACAGTGTTTATTATTTTATTTTCTGGGTCGTATCGGGTAGCTTTGGACATTATAACTCTTCAATAAATTAGTCTATAAATTGCCACTAACAGTAACAATCAAACGTGTTTGATAATTTGGATCAGGCCCAAATTCTAATCAAGGCTTGTAAAGAGACAAATCCGACGGTTGCGGATAGCAAAAAAAAGCCAATAAGTTTTTGAATGATATAAGGCATAGAAAGAGTATAACTCAATTATTAACACATAAAATATGTGGTTAAAATTATTTTTATCAAGTGCTCGTTTACACGTTTTGTTGTTGAATAATTATTTTACATGAAGCCATCTGATGTACTTATAACACCAGATGGCTGTGTACATATAGTTGTAAGTTATTTTACAAGCTAAAGCCTAGACATCATTTTCCATATAACAGTCTAATGAATCATCTAATGCATCCTTCCATGGCGTATGATGAACGGGTGCCATACTTCCTGTCATAATGGATTTATGAGGATTGTCTCTGAAAGTCATAATGCCTTTGTATTTATTCTTCTTCCAATCATAGAAAGCTTGGCAAGCACCATCGATATCAAAACTTGGATAATCAGTCTCATCAATTAATTCACCGACATAAGCACCTTGATAAGCAATCGCACCATAATCATCTTCAATCGCATCTTCAGCGGCGACACGATCATTAATATCTTTGACTAAGTCATCTTTATTGCTTGGCATTGAAATTTTACCAAGAATCACATCACGTACATACCACGCTTGGGCATCAAACATATTGAAACTAAACCACTGATCTTGCATGCCAATATAGAAAAGATCTGGGTTGTGAACGTAAGCAACACCTTTGTATAGATCAGCTGTCGCTAATCGATTGGTTGTTTTTAAACGAAGATCGTCGGGTAAGAAATTAAAGAAGTGCTGATAACCGGTACATAAAATAATCGCATCAATTTTCTTGGTCTTGCCATCAATAAATGTCGCGGTATCTTCACTAACACTTTTAAGCGCTGGGACTTCTTCCCAATTGTCTGGCCAATCAAAACCCATGGGTGCGGTACGATGCGCTACAGTGACTGATTTACAACCATATTTCCAACATTGCGATCCGATATCTTCAGCAGAATAACTGGTACCTAATATGAGGATATCCATGTTTTTGAATTCACGTGCATCTCTGAAATCATGTGCGTGCAATATACGACCATTGTAAGACTCAAACCCTTCGTAGTAGGGAACATTAGGCGTTGAGAAGTGGCCCGATGCTACAACCACTTGATCAAACTCTTCACTATAAGTGGAATCTTTCAGTTGATCATGCGCGGTAACGGTAAATTTCTTAGTGTCAGCATCGTGCTGTATATTTCTAACGGGTGAGTTAAAGCGAATCCAATCACGAATGCTGGTTTTGTTGATTCGTCCTTCGATATAATCGTATAACACAGCGCGCGGTGGAAAAGAGGCAATCTGCTTACCGAA
This sequence comes from uncultured Cocleimonas sp., assembly GCA_937974135.1. GTDB lineage: Bacteria > Pseudomonadota > Gammaproteobacteria > Thiotrichales > Thiotrichaceae > Cocleimonas. The sequence goes on from CALJIH010000103.1 coordinate 8,395, forward strand.
GTGCTCTTCAAAAGTATAATCCGCAAACTCTAGACCCTCTTTAGGGCCGTTTGACCAAAGATAGCGATACATCGAACCATGCACAGGTTCGCCGTATTCATCAAGACCTGTACGCCAGGTGTAATTCCAAAGTCCGCCCCAATTACTTTGCTTTTCAAAACAAACGATTTCAGGAATATCCTCTCCTTTTGCAGCCGCCGAATGGAAGGCGCGCATTTGTGCTAATCCCGATGGCCCAGCGCCAATAATTGCAATTCGTTTGTTCATACTCTTTATCTCCTTAATCGAACGTTATTTTAAATTTTCAAATGCATTTTTCTTTGAGGTTTATTCAAAAACATTTGTAGTTATTATTAAAATGCATTTGATCTATACATAGATAATTTGAGTGTAGTACATTAAAAGTGGCAAAAAGTAGGGGGGTGTCTTTTTTTATGTTTTTTTAGAGATTTTTATACTATTTTATTGGTTAATAACTAGATTAATTAGTTACATATTTTGAGATGAATCAATGCCTAGACTATCCGCAGAACAAATTGATCAGTTTAATAAAGAAGGATATCTCTATCTAGAAAATGCCATTGATGCTGATAGGCTTAAAACATTACAGTCTGAATTCGAACAATGGAAAGAACAAAGCCGAGCTGAAACTAAAGCATATGGAGAGACCTACGATAAGCGTCCGCGTTTTGATGTTGAACCCGGTCATAGCGCTAATCAAACTGCATTACGCCGTATAGCTTCACCCATTGAAATATCTGATGCTTATTTGGATGTGATGCGTAATAACCTAGCGTTAGATGCAGTTGAAGATTTGCTCGGACCAAACCTGAAATTTAATAATGCGAAAATTAATTCTAAGCAACCTGGCGCAGCCACGCAGGTGAAATTTCATCAGGATTTTCTATTTGAACCGCGCACCAACGACGACATGATTACCGTGTTGTTTTTCATAGACGATGTGACCCCTGAAAATGGACCTTTAGAAGTCGTACCCGGAACGCATCGAAAAGAACTTTACGAGCATTGGCATGACGGTGTTTATACTGGTGCTGTTGCGCCGGAAATTATGCAAAAATACAAAGATAAATCTGTGCCGTGTTTTGGCAAAGCAGGGTCAGCCTGTTTAATGCATACCACGTTATTACACGGCTCTGGGCCAAACTTATCGGATAAAGCACGCACCTTATTTATCTGCGAATATTGCGCAGAAGATTCATACCCATTACAAGTGAACCATATTCCGAGCAAATACATGGAAGAAATCGTGCGCGGCGAATTTACCTCACGCGTGCGTTGCAGTAGTTACGATATGGCGTTTCCTGAAGTACCTAAAGGTGCATCATTCTTTGAGCAACAAGCTAAGATGTAGCTACTGGACGAGAAGGATCAGTTACCCATTGACTCCATGAACCTAAAAACAATTTAGAACCTGATAATCCTGCAATTTCCATCGCTAACATATTATGATTAGCGGTTACGCCTGAGCCACACATATGGACAATTTGTTGATTAGGACAATCTTTAAGAATCACTTCAAATTCTTTCTTTAAAGTATCTGCTGATTTAAATAAACCATCTTCATTGAGATTATCCATAAAATCCCGATTAATTGCATTCGGCACATGCCCAGCAACCGGATCAAAAGGTTCTTTTTCACCTAAATACCGAGGTGCTGCTCTGGCATCTAACAAGCCAAAATTCTTTGCCTCGATATTTTCTAATACAGTATCAACTTCAATCAGTTGAGTAGCATCAAAATTACCTATGAACGCTTTTTTCTCGGGTTGTTTAATCTCAGTCGTCATCGGTAAATCTTGCGCTTGCCAATACTTTAGTCCACCGTCTAATAAGGCCACATTCTTATGACCTAATGTACGAATCTGCCACCACATACGTGCTGCAATCGCACCACCCATATCATCATAAACTACTACTTGCGTATTCTCATCAATACCCCAATCGCCCAATTTGGCAGTTAGTTTTTCCATATCTGGCAAAGGGTGACGCCCCGTTGCGGGTGTAATTGCTGAAGAAAAATCATCAAACAAAAAGCAGTAACTTGCGTTAGGAATATGCGCCTCAAGATAAGACCGATGACCATAGTCGGCGTCTGTCAAAGAATCACGGCAATCTAGAATGACCCAATTCGGGTTATTTAAATTCTGAAATACAACATCAGCAGATACGATAGTTTGATATGTCATTTTATGAATACGATAAATAATATAATTTATTCATTATAGTTAATAAAAATTAGGATTATCAGGCAAAAGTATTTGATGTTGGATAGTTCTATTTTTATAAACAGAAGAACTATATAATAACCTTGTGCTTTGTAGGGTTGCTTTTTATGCAAAGCAAAAACTTTTGTCAATAAATTAATAATATTCGATTTGAAATGAATACAGACACTTCTGATGATATAAAAATCAAACTATCTGCGACTCATCAATCAGGAATAATTGCTGCTTTACACTTAATTGCTAATAAATTTGGTACAAGAGTTAAAGACAATTTGGTGAGTAGGGTTAGCAGAGAGAAAAACAGAGTGATCGTCATTTTTGCAGGATCGTTGAATGCTACACAAGCTGAATTTACTGATGCAATTGAATCTCATTCGAGGATTTATTCTATTGATGATATTGAAATAGGTTCTAATTTAAGCATTTATTCTGACGATACTTCTGTACCTGATAAAGAAATTGAGGTTGACCAATATACTGACTTTGAGTCTATTGTAAATGAGATTGAAGATACTGATTTTGAAACCATTGTAGCTGAAGTTGACGATAATGATTTTGAGTCAATTGCAAATGAGGTCGATGATATTGAGTTTGAACCTGATTCAAATGTATATGAAGAAAGTGAAACTGAGTTAGTACAAGGTACGAATTTATATGGAGAGGATAATCTTGATTCTGAATCTGACCACGATACCTATTCTGATAATACTCCTGAACCCGAGACAATGGACATTCACTATAATGAGAATAGTCCTTTAAAAGTATCTAAAAATATTACTTATAAATTTGATACAGATGATCTTGTTACGGAAGATGCATTAGAAACAACAGAAGAGATATTGATCGACCTACTTGGTCCAGTCGCTTCTTTATTTGTATCAACTGCAGTTATCGAAGCAAATACAATGGGAGAGTTGTTTGTATTGTTGTCTGAAGAATTAGACGGTGACGTTAAATCAAACTTTCTAGCGTTGGTTAAAGGTATAGATAGAAGCCAGCAGGAACTGATTTAGATTACTTTTAAAACTGGCTAAAAGTAGGGGGGTGTCTTTTAGCTCACATACAAAAATTACCAGATCACCATTATTCTAAAAACTATTTTTTATAGGTAAAAGGTTGTAGCACCAACTTATCAAAACGCTGATCATTCTCTTCTCGAAGTCTTTCTAAACCAATTTCCATTTCCGGAATTTCTCTATAAGACTTCTTTGTTGCCGTTCCAAATACATAATCGAACACTGGAAACACAATAGAAAAATTACTATCTGTATATTGTTTATCACTTGAATGATGCATGCGGTGAAAATCTGGTGTGAGAACAAATAATCGTAAAACACTATCTACTTTTTTGGGAAGAATGAGATTGCTGTGGCTCGTTAATTGAATAATGGTTC
>CALJIH010000104.1 GCA_937974135.1 uncultured Cocleimonas sp.
TAAAATTATTTAATTCAATACTATTTAGTATCATCGTTAGTTTTTCGATAAATAATCCTGTGAATTACCATATTTCAGGAATATTTGCTGAATTTACACCTAAAATCACACCCCCCTACTTTTAAGCGATTTTGTAACTTATCTATTACTTTGTTTAAGACAAACTAATGGCACTAATGAATAAAGCAATACTGACCACTATGGTCAAATGTAATCTTAACCTACTAAATTCTGTATTAATCGTGTTGTTGAGTTTTTTGAAAAGAATCAAACGATCCATGAAATAACAGAATAAAATGATCAGCCCCATTAAGAACAAGGTGTATTTCATATTCAAAAGAAAGCTAAACCAAGCCAACAATGAAGGAATCACGCTATAAAACAACAAGATTTTATTTTCATTTGGATCAAGTTTATCCGCAATTGCTATAACGACTCCCCAATGAATCGCTCCCAGAAAACTGATAATCACAGCTGCATAGATTGCTAGCCAGAATTCGGTAGTTACATCAAAGTATGTTTGCACTTTTACGCCAGCAACTGAAGCTATAGCTAATCCTACAAACGGCAACAAACCAGCATAACCTAAGTAAAAGGCCATTTTTGGCAAGCGTGTTTCTGTATCAGCCATTTAACTAAACTCCGTATCTTGTGGTTTTGATTAAACAAGGTTATCTGTATTTTTTGATCTTGAAAAGACACCCCCCTACTTTTGTGGTGTTTTAAAAAAACATAGCTTTGGCTAGACCCCATTTAGATTGCTTATATGCGCTAAATTACTGAACTTCTTGCAATTAAAAAACAAATAAAATTTATACAAAGCTAGGCGTTTTTAACAATTGAATCATGTTACCCTTCCGCCATGAGCAAACCACAAACACAATTAAACAGTTATCAAAAAGCGATTCGTTATTTCTGGCGTGAACTTTACGCCACTGGTGGGAAAACGCTCTATAGTCAGCAGCACTTTGGCCCGACTAAACCCGATTGGATTAATATTGAACACGTATTCCCTATGGGTTGGGTAGTTAAATCATTGAAGTGTAAAGATCGACGCCATTGTCGTTATCATTCAGATAGTTTTAATTTTATCGAATCAGATCTGCATAATCTTTATCCGAGCAGGCGTGACTTAAACATGCTACGCGCCAGCAAACGCTTTGGCGTGATAAAAGGAGAGATTCGGGCGATCGGTTCTTATGATTTTAAAATTGATAACAAAAATCGCATTGTTGAACCTGCGCCCGCAAGCCAAGGCGAAGTTGCCAGAGCGATGTTTCATATGTCTCAAGCGTATCAATTAAAGCTATTTTCGAAACAAGCCAAACTGTTAGCCTATTGGAATAAAGCAGACCAACCCAGCAAAGAAGAAAAACGCCGCAATGATCTTATCGAAGAAATACAAGGCACGCGAAACTACTTTATCGACAATCCTGATGAGATCGAAAATATCCTCAAAAATAAGTCAAAATAAATTATAAAAAGACACCCCCCTACTTTTACACGCTTTTGATCTGCAAAGACTTCACTTATTCTGTCTGTTCAATCGCCTATTTCATCTTCATTATTAGAAAATGACATCATAGTTAGGTATGATGCGCACAAATTAATCAATTCTATTTGAGAAACATATTTCATGAGAAAAGGAATCATCCTCGCTGGTGGCAGTGGCACGCGCTTGCACCCGCTTACTCAAGTTGTTAGCAAGCAGTTAATGCCTGTTTATGATAAGCCGATGATTTACTACCCGCTAACGGTGTTAATGCTCTCAGGAATTCGTGAAATTCTAATTATTACTACTCCACATGACAGCGCTCAATTTCAAACGCAATTAGGCGATGGTTCGCAATGGGGATTAGATATTCAATATGCTGTTCAACCATCACCTGATGGACTTGCACAAGCTTTTATTATTGGTGAAGAGTTTGTGGGTTCTGATCCAGTTACGCTTATTCTTGGGGATAATATCTACTACGGTGAAGGCTTGTCTGACAGATTATTAGCCTTAGCAAAACAAGAACAAGGGGCAACGGTTTTTGGATATTACGTCAGAGATCCAGAACGTTATGGTGTTGTCGATTTTGATAGTAATGGTGTTGCACTAAGCATTGAAGAAAAGCCTGAAAAGCCGAAATCAAATTACGCGGTAACAGGTTTGTATTTTTACGACAATGAAGTTTTAGAAATCGCTAAAAACATCAAACCTTCGCCACGCGGTGAATTAGAAATCACTGATGTTAATCGAGTATATCTTGAACAAGGTAATCTCAATGTGGAAATGCTTAAGCGCGGCACAGCATGGTTAGATACGGGAACGCACGCTTCACTTTTAGATGCTGCAAACTACATTCGCGTGATTGAAGACCGCCAAGGTTTAAAAATAGCATGCCCTGAAGAAGTCGCTTGGTTTATGAAATTTATAGATACCGAGCAACTGTTAAAACTCGCTGAACCACTAAAGAAAAGCGGTTATGGTCAATATCTTATCGACATTGTTAAGGCAGGATTACACAGCTAATGGAAGACAGTAGCTTATTAAGATGTAGAATTTGCGACAATAAAGATCGTAACACTATTTATAAAGTACGCGAGATGATGTTGGGACTTCGCGATACACATAATTACTTTGAATGTGCTGATTGTGGTTGCTTACAGATCGTAGAAGTGCCTGAGAATATTCAAGATTACTATCCAAGTGATGATTATTATTCTTATGATAAAATTAAACCAAGCAAAGGTATAAAAGGAAAATTAATCAAAAATCGTGATCGGTTTGCTGCGACTGGTAAAGGCATTTTGGGCGGAATCATGCAGCAGATACAACCACACGACAAATTGCCATCCCTACAACATGCCAATATTGACTTAGAATCAAAAATATTAGATGTTGGCTGTGGTGCAGGACATTTATTGCATTCAATGAAAGAAGCAGGTTTCAATAATGTGTTAGGCATTGATCCATTCAATACCGAAGATATCAATTACGATAATGGCTTATCGATCATAAAAAGTTCTATTCATGATCTACCAAAAAAATCCAATGCTAAAGATGATCTCGCCGGTGATTGGGATTTGATTATGTTTAATCATTCCTACGAGCATGTATACGATCAAGTAGATGTATTAAAGAAAACTTGGGACCTACTAAAACCTGGGGGAATTTGTATGTTGAGGATTCCGACGGTTACCTCATGGGCTTGGCGTCATTATTCTGAAAACTGGGTACAACTTGATGCACCCAGACATTTCTTTTTGCATTCAATTAAAAGTGTCCATATGCTAGCCGAGAAAACAGGCTTTATTTTGGAAGATGTTGTCTATGATTCATTTGCTTTTCAAAGCTGGGGAAGCGAACAATACAAACAAGATATTGCACTGCATGAGGAAAACTCTTATGCGATCAATCCAGATAAATCACCTTTCAGCGAGGGGGATATTCGTTCTTATACCGAACACAGCAAGGTGTTGAATAAATCAAAAGCAGGAGACCAGGCTGCTTTTTATCTGAATAAGAAAATCTAAGATTGTTTTGATAAAATAAGTAAATTGGGAACAGTAATGTCAACGAAAGACATCAATAAAAAAACAAAGATCCTTGCTATTGCCTCACCGGGGGGGCATTGGATTCAATTAAATAAAATTTGTAATCCTTTAGATAAGCAGTTTGATATTGTGTATGTGACACCTGGTGCTCAGTATGCATCTGCTGGAAAAAGTGCTCGCAAAGTACTAACCATCACTGATGCAAGTGCTGACAGTAAGCGTAAACTCATCCCCTTAGCGTTCCAACTTCTCAGTATTTTTATCAAAGAAAAACCGAAGGCAATCATATCCACAGGTGCTGCGCCGGGGGCAATTGCATTTTTAATTGCAAAAGCTTTACCGATTAAAACCATTTGGGTAGATAGCATTGCGAATGTAAGCCAACTCTCTCGCTCAGGAAGAATGGTACAAAAACACGCGGACAAAGTTATTACGCAATGGGAACCCTTGAGCGATGGTAAGAAAGTGATTTATAAAGGGTCGATACTATGATTTTTGTCGCAGTCGGTACTCAATTTCCATTCAATCGTTTGATTGAATACATGGATGCTTGGGCAGCTGACCATAACGAAGAAGTGATTGCACAAATCAGCGATGGTGATTACACCCCTAAACACATGAAATGGGAACGTTTTTTAGACGGAGAGCAATATAATAAAAATATTGCTGAAGCTTCAATGTTCGTATCACACGCTGGTATGGGTAACATCATTAGTGCACGTGAACAACAAACACCTATTATCGTAATGAACCGTCAATTTGCTTTAGGCGAACACCGCAACGATCATCAAGCTGAAGGCTTAAAATGGATGGGTAAATTGAAAGGCGTATTAACTGCTAGCAACCAAGAAGAGTTATTTGCACAAATTCATACCATTCAATCATCTAACTTTTCGCAGATGGTTTGTCCTTCAATGACTGTGGGAAATGATCATTTGAGCAATTACATTGCAGATTTTATCAATGAATAAAGGCAATTTTTTCTTTTTTGTGAAAAAACTCTATCTGCCTCATATTCATGCGGTGTAATTGTGAATGCATTAAGCAAACTCATTAATAAAGGATTCAAGAATCCTTTATTATTGCAAAGCCTGCTTTCCTTGATCGCCCGTTTCACCGGTGTTGCCTTAAATTTTGCCGTCATTCTGATTATAACCAACCAACTCACTAAATCCGCTGCGGGTGATGTCATGCTTTTAATGACCTTCATCACAGGGGTAGCCCTAATCAGTCGCTTGGGCACTGATCAATTATTGATGAAAGAAATTGCAAGTTCCCATCATGATGACCTGAATTTCAAAAAAGCCTTTTTAACGATAAGTTATAAGGTGGTATTGATGCTTTCTTTAGTTTTCATGACCTTATGGTTAATTGCTTCACCATTTTTACAACATTCATTTTTCCACAATGGCAACCAACCTACAGTCACCCAGACGGAACTTATGGTGGCCAGTGTAGGCATTTTATTTTACAACCTCGTGATTTTGAACAGCACTTACTTAAAAGCCATCAAAAAAACAGTACTAGGGGTTTTGGGTCAAAACGCACTCACTGCAATTACTTTCTTATTTTTAATTTTAGTATTCTGGGCGTATTTTTCTAATAACCAGCACACACTTTATTTGTACACAACGTCATTAGTATTAGCGGGGCTCATTGCAGCAGTATTTACTTATCGATTTATGTCAAAGCAAATGCTAATTTCAAACAAGAATACAGTATTTGATAATATTGTTCCAAACGTCAAAGATGTCCTGAAAAATTCAATTCCCTTAGCGCCAATCTCAATCATTTCGTATTTAATGATATTTACCGATACGATAATGGTAGGTTGGTTTTTACCTAACGAGCAAGTGGCCGAATACAGCGTAGCGTCAAGAATTTCTTATATTATTTTGTTTTTCTTACAGGCAATGGAAGCCACTATTTACCCTCGTTTGTTGAATATGTACAAGCATGCACAGCAGACTTTACACGCTTTTTTCTGGCAATCTACCGCTTTGGTCATAATAGTCGTATTGTCTGTCACCGGTTTGATGTATTTACTCTCTGATTGGATTCTAATTGCTTTTGGCAAAGAATATACTGTGGCCAAGCATGCTTTGGGCTTATTACTCTTGGCACAGTTGTTTAGAGCAGCAACTATTACTTTTTCATTTATGTTTATTATTCGTGAAAAGGTGAAGTATCTGAATATGATACTCGTTACAGCATTTATCGTTAATGTCATTTGTAACTTAGTGTTTATTGAACGTTTTGGTATTGAAGGTGCAGCACTAGCGACCTTAATCGCAAATTTAACTTTATTGGTTTTGGTATTAACATTGTTTTACGCAAAAAAATTACTAACCGTTAGGGAAGTCCAAGCATGATTATTCGATTGCTTGCGATGCTCTTTGTACTATCGATTTTCATCCCTGTAGAATTTCATGTGTTGCTAGGCACATTACGTTTAGAGTCATATAGAATCGTGCTTGCTCTAGCATTAATATATGCATTTATCAATCTTAGAAAGGTACTGGAACAAGCTGATTTAATTGATATTTTACTCTTGTCCTTTGTCATCCTTGCAACCATCAGCCTGATATATAATCACGGCTTAAAAGATGGCATAGAATCATCGGGTATTTTAATCATTGAAATACTAGGTGCGTTTTATCTCGCAAGGCTCTTTATCACAACACCCAAAAGCTACTATCAAATCAACATATGGTTTGCGACCATATTAGCCGTTTTACTAGTATTCTCCTTATACGAAGCCTTTGCAAAGCACAGAATTCTGCATGAATGGGCAAAAGTTATCACGGGCAATGATTCATTAGATTATCGACTGTATACGCATTACTACATACGTTTAGGCATAATGCGAACCACAAATTTATTTGCGCATCCAATTTTATATGGAACGATAGGAGCAATATTCTTCCCATTTATCGTATTGCTTGCGTTTTATAAATTTAAGTTAAGTAATGCATTAAAAGCTGTGGCCATTTTTATCGGGATGATGACAACCTTATCCTCAGCACCCTTATTATCCATAGGCTTTCAAGGCATGACAGCAGTACTTACAAAGTTCTGGCATGGGAGCCAACGCTTTTGGATTGGCTTTGGTTTTTTCGCATTAAGCGCAATGATATTGATTAATGCTTTATCAAATCGTGGTTTCTTTGCGATTCTGATTTCATACCTAACTTTTAACCCTGTGACTGGCTATTACCGATTACTTCAATGGGAGTATTCCATGGATGACATTATGGATAACCCATTGTTTGGTATTGGTCTGAACGATTGGACCCGTCCTGATTGGATGAATAACAGTATAGACAGCTTCTGGCTATTAATGACCATGCAGCACGGCATCATTGCTAGCTTTATCTTATTGTTTGTATGTTTGTATGCTGTTTTTCATGTCCTAAATAGATTGCACAAACATAAGAAAGAAAGTCGATGGATGGTAGAATCTTGGATTTTAGCCTTTATGGCGTTAATCTTGATTGGCTTCACGGTAGATTATTTTGGTAAAATTCAGCCGCTTTTCTTCTTTGTACTCGGTTCCATTGGCTGGGCTAGAAATCACGACAAAATCAATCAAACTGTTGAACGATTGGTTAGGAAAGCAAAAACAATAAGTACTTCAGATAAAACCATGCACGATAAGGGGAATGCATGAGAGCACGCTTTGTAAATCAAAAAATGTTCATGACTTTGGTTGGAATTCGTAATTCCTTACTTTATGCAAGAACCTGGTATTACCGAACCGTTTATGGAATGAATATCGCTCCAGATGTCCGCTTGTCTTTTAAAAGCCGCATCGACAAAACAAATCCAAAAGGATTAACTATTGGTGAAAAAACCATGGTGGCATTTGATGCCATTATACTCTCTCATGACTATGCATCACGTCGACATGCTGCCAAAACAGTCATTGGTAAACATTGCTTTATCGGCTGTGGTTCTATCATTATGCCTAATATTACGCTTGGCGACAG
>CALJIH010000105.1 GCA_937974135.1 uncultured Cocleimonas sp.
AATTACATGATAACGATTTATTAAACCCAAAAGAGTACAAATCTTTAATTGAAGATCGTAATTTTTTGTGGAAAGTGCGTTTTGTTTTGCACCGTTTAACGGGGCGCAAAGAAGATCGATTATTGTTTGATCATCAACGCCGTTTGGCGCATAGTTTTGGCTATACGGTTGATGAAAAGAACCAGTCGATAGAGGCGTTCATGCAACGCTACTATAAAACAATCACTGAACTTGAACGCCTCAATGAAATTTTATTGGGTTTGCTGCGCGAACATATTTTAGAAGATACTAAGCCCGCAACGATTGCGATTAATGAATCGTTTAACAATGAAAACAATTACCTCGATTTAACTGAAAAAAATCGTTTTAAAACACACCCCCCCACTTTTCTGCATATCTTCCATTTATTGCAATTACATCCCGAGTTAAAAGGCTTAACGCCACAAACGATTCGTGAGTTACGTCGCCACTTGCATCTTGTGGATAAAGACTTTAGAAACGATAAAACCAATAAAGCGTTGTTTATAAAAATTATCTCGCAGCCAGAACGCGTTAACTTCGTACTGCGTAGAATGAATCGATATGGCTTGTTAGCCGCATATATCCCAGCGTTTGCAAATATCGTTGGGCGTATGCAATACGACTTGTTTCATGCTTTTACTGTGGATGATCACACCTTAAATGTAGTCCGTAATATTCGTCGTTTGAGTACGCCAAAAGGCGCAGCAGATGATCCATTTTGTAGTGAGCTATTCAATAAAATGGAAAAACCAATGATTTTGGTGTTGGCAGGTATCTTTCATGATATTGCCAAGGGGCGTGAGGGAAGTCATTCTGAACTTGGGGCTGTCGATGCCTTAAATTTCTGTCGCGAACATAACCTAAGTGAAAAGGATTCTGAAACGGTAAGATGGCTAGTTGAACAACATTTGCTGTTAAGTGGTGTGGCACAACGTAAGGATATTAATGATCCAGAGGTCATCAGAGAATTAACAAAAGTTGTAAATACTCAAGAATTATTGGATTACCTCTATGTATTAACGATTAGCGATATTAAAGGCACAAATCCTACTTTATTAACCAGTTGGAAACATTCTTTATTAAAAGAATTACACCATCAAGCCAGTCAATTCTTGGCTTATGAAGCTTCTGTGGCGAACCATGATGATTTTGTAAAAACACAGATTGATGAAAAGAAGAAGGCTGTTCTTAGACGCTTAGAAAAAGAAAACAAAGATAATAGTAACTGTTTAAGTTACTGGTTGCGTTTCGATGATGATTATTTCCAACAGTTTTCAAAAGAACGTTTGTATTGGCATATTAGCGAGATTAGCGATAAGCAATTTACAGGCAATATCATTCGTGTCGCTGATAGCCATAAAAAAGATAGCTCGGTGTTGTTGATTTATGGTCAAGACCAAAAAGACTTATTTGTTAAAGTCACGTCGTCGATTGAGCAACAAAGATTGAATATCGTTGGTGCGAGTATTACCTCTACTAAAGATGACTATGACTTGCATACATTCTATCTTTTAGACCGAAACGGCAAAATGCTGGATAGCGAAGAAGAGAAGAAACAACTCCTCGAATCAGTACAAGCCAACATCGAACAAACCCAACTCACTTATAATTTCTCGCACCACCGTTTGCCGCGACAACTGAAGCATTTTGATACCGAAACAACGGTGAATTTTGCCCTTAACGAAAGTTTACAACAAACAATCATTACGATTAAAACAGCAGATGGAGTGGGGTTGTTAACCCGTATTGCTGAGGTGTTTAGCCAGTATGGTCTAACTATTCACACCGCCAGAATCACAACTTTGGGTGAAATTGCTGAAGATATTTTTCAGGTGACGAGCAGTAGCGGAAAAATGATTACAGATGAAGATAAATTTGAGCAGATTGAAGAATCCCTGAAACAAAAGCTTCAGGGATAATTTGGTTATATGTGTTAGATTTTATTGGTGCTATTTAAGGTGTAAATTGAGTCATCATTTAGCTTAAATTCATCAGAGAAACCATCGTATTGATTGATTTCTAGAGGAGCACCAAGGATTCCAGCCTCTTTTTGTTTACGTTCCATTTCTTCAGTGGCAGTTTCAAGCTTACTTGAATCAAGATCGGTCCAGAAGTTTTCAGATGTTAGATCGTAATTGAAAGCGATGCGTTCAATGCTTTTATCTACTGGTGATTTTTCTAACATAGTTTCAGAATCAATATGTGAAAACAAATCAAATGACTTAATCTCAGCAGGTGATAATGAATTCATTTCTTTAGCATGTTGTAATTCATCTGTAGTTGAAACGTTGTATAGCCTATTTTCTAAGGATCCGCTAACGACATTTGTGATTGTAACTTTTTGATGAATCACATTCACCATCGACTTAAGTTTTAGAGGGTTTTGGACAAAACCAAACATAGAAGTAACGCCTAATACTAGCGCAACCACAATAACAGGATAAAATACAGGCGAAGCTAGCGTGTCTCTAAAGCCTCGAATGCTGTATACCTCAGTTTTATTACCGTTTTCTGTTTTCATTTCAAAATCTCATTATTTTTATATTATTTATTTTTTATGATATTTGTTACTTAACCTTTAGTGTGAGTTAAGTCGTTTTGCGTTTCATAAAAAATAGACAAAAAACCACCTTTGATCAATGATTTTACGCCGAATGGCTTAGCCTAAGCTGAATAAATGCTGAAAAGCCTAATTTTTCTCTATTTTTTATTCACTTAGTTGAAGATGTGAAATAAAAAGACACCCCCCCACTTTTGTGCGGTTTTGTCATTCTCATCTTTGGCTAAGTATTTAATAGTGCTGTTTTATTTTTGTTTTTGTATCGCCGTCAACATTCCTCTCAAAATATTCATTTCACTGCGTGATATTCCTGAGCGCGCATACAAACGGCGCAAGCGTGGAATTAAATAACGAGGATTTTTAGGATCGATGAAATTGATATCAATCATCACCTTTTTTAAATGTTCAAAATACCCATCAAGGTCATCTGCCGTGACCCATTCATCTTCTTCTTTTGAGTTTTCTTTAGTGGCTGAAGTTGTAGCTAAAGCCAGCGCTGCTAAACGACACTCATAGGCTAATATTTGAACTGCAGAAGCAATATTTAATGAGCTGTAATCAGGATTTGTAGGGATGTGTACTAAATGTTGGCATAGCGCTAATTCTTCATTTGTTAGTCCAGAACTTTCACGACCAAATAAAATCGCAACTTTTGCCTTGTTTGTACTCGCGTGTTTTGCAATCAATTCACCACAGCTGCGCGAATCTTGAATATCCCACGCCAAGGTTCTGTCTTGGCGTGCGCTGGTGCCGACGACTAACTGGCAATCTGAAATCGCGTCTTTTAGGTTATCGACGATAGTGGCACTGTGTAAAATATCTGTAGCATTTGATGACATTGCGACTGCTTGATCATCAGGAGTGGATTTAGGATTTACCAGTGCTAAGTCTGTTAATCCCATGACCTTCATAGCGCGAGCTGCCGCGCCCATATTTCCAGTATGCGAGGTATGTACCATAACAATGCGAATATTTTGCAAGGTACCTTGTAAAGTGCTTTCTAAAACGTTTTCTGGGGTGTTATTCGACATTATTCAGGCTATACTCTCGCGGCTAAATTAATGCGAATATTGTATAGAGACCTTGGCACGAAAGAAATAACAGATAAAAATTGCTTTAATTTCCCTGTTTTTCCCTAAAAACTCAGTCAATAGTTTTACTATTAACTTTATTTTTATGGAAAAACAGAAAAATTACACATATTTTTCTTCCGTTATTCTTACGTGCCAAAGTCTCATGCTTTTCGGCAATGTTTATCGTTTATCTAAACAATGCCTCACTAAAGCGAATTACTTACTTAAGAACTCGGTGCGAATTATGGATCCTATGTTAAATACAGCGATAAAAGCGGCTCATGCAGCGGGTGATATCATTGCGCGCAGTGCGGATAGGATCGAACAACTGCAAATTGAAAATAAAGACAAACACGATTTTGTGACAGAGGTTGATCGTACAGCTGAGCAAGAAATTATCAGCATTTTGCGTAAGGCCTATCCCGATCATTCATTTGTCGGTGAAGAGAGTGGTGAACATAAGCCAAATGAAGCAGCACTTGAAAGAGCCCGTAAGCTTAATAAAAATGCAGAAGCGACCGAGTACGAATGGATTATTGATCCTCTAGATGGAACCACCAATTTCCTAACGGGAATTCCACATTACGCCGTGTCTATTGCTTTGAAAAAAGACGGTAAGTTAGATCAAGCTGTGATTTATGACCCGATGAAAGATGATCTGTTTCATGCCACTCGCGGTGGCGGTGCATTCTTAAATAATCGACGTATTCGTGTAACTAAACGCTTATCGCTCGAAAATGCGGTTGTGGCGACGGGTATACCGTTTCGTTCTAATCAAGCAGAGATTATGGAAACTTACCAAAAGACATTGGGTGTATTAGCGGTAGGGACTGCTGGTATTCGTCGTTTTGGTGCTGCTTCTTTGGATTTAGCGTATGTGGCAGCGGGTCGCTACGATGGATATTGGGAATTCAGCCTGGAACAATGGGATATCGCCGCAGGTGTGTTAATGGTTCAAGAAGCAGGTGGCATAGTGGGTGATATGCAAGGTGGTTCATCGCATATGCAAACAGGCGATATTGTTGCGGCTAATCCAAAAGTGTTTAAAGATATGCTTAAACGTCTGCATGGTGCCATGAAATAATAGAAAGATTCAATTTAAACAAAAATAATAAAGACCCCCCCCTACTTTTGGGCGTTTTTATCATAATCAAATACAACGTAAGGTTTAACCATGTTTGAAACTTACATACTCGCACTCACTACCTTTTTTGCCACGGTTGGGCCAATCGATATTGCCGTGGTTTTCGCAGGTTTAACCTCAGAAAGAAGAGTTGTCACTAAAAAGAAAATTGCGTTAAAGGGCGTTTTAATTGCTACAGGTATTCTTCTATTATTCGCATTTTTAGGTGAATCATTACTGAGTTCTTTGGGTATTACATTACCAGCATTGCGCGTAGCGGGTGGGATATTGTTGTTATTGATTGGTATCGATATGGTATTCGCGCGGCATTCAGGCGGTACATCAACCACAGCTGATGAATTTGAAGAAGCTGAAAACAGTCAAGATATCAGTGTTTTTCCGTTAGCAACCCCATTGATTGCAGGTCCTGGTGCGATGGGGGCTGTGATTCTTTTGATGGCAAATGCGCAAAGTGATATTGCACAACAAAGCATGATTATTCTAGGACTTTTGAGCATTATGTTGCTTACTTACGTCTCATTGGTTGGTGCAAGCCAAATTCATCGCATCGTCGGAGTGACGGGTTTGCAAGTCATTACCCGTATATTTGGTGTTATCTTGTGTGCGTTGGCCGTCCAATTCATGTTTGATGGTATCAAGAATAGCGGCTTGGTTTAATCAACTACCCTTTAAAAATAATAAAAATTAAACGATGAAAAATCAGAATATTGCCCTTGGTGCGGCATTAATCATTCTTTCCGAACTGGCTTTGCTAACCACAGGAATGATCATAAAATCTATTTCCGCTGAGGTTTCCACCGAACAAATAGTGTTTATTAGGAATTTATTTGGTTTGTTTATTTTGATTCCATGGTTGATTCGAAAAGGCATATCACGACTCGAAACAAAACGGATTGGTCTTCATATATCACGCGGCTTAGTCGGTTTAAGTGCGATGATTTGTTTGTTTTATTCGTGGGGTCATATGCCGTTAGCGCAGGCTTCGTTGCTAAAACAAACGTCGCCGATGTTTATTCCAATTTTTGCATTCTTTTGGATCAATGAAAGTATTGGAATTAAAACCATATGCTCAATATTTATCGGTTTTGTTGGAGTGGTTTTAATCATTAATCCAGCAGGGACCGAGGCACAATTTAATATCGCAATATTCATTGCTTTGTTGGGGGCTATGCTTGCGGGATTAGCTAAAGTGATTATTCGTAAGATGAGCGCAACAGAGACGCCCGGTAGAATTGTATTTTACTTTGCTTTAATCGGAACTCTGGTCTCTGCAATTCCAGCTTTAATTTCGTGGGTAAGTTTAACTTGGTTGCAGTGGGGGGCATTAGCTGCAATTGCGGTATTTTCGACCATTGCACAACTATCAATCAGCAAGGCATATAGTCATGCACCTGCAGGGCAATTAGGACCTTATACCTATACTTCAGTAGCTTTTGCAGCGTTTTTTGGTTGGCTTCTTTGGGACGAGTTACTGAATTATACTACCTTTGCGGGTATTCTTATTATTGTGCTAGCAGGTATTTTAGCTATGACTGATAGACGTATCAGTCGGATAAAAGCTGAGCAAAAGCAAATCGTATTCGATAAAGATAGATAAAGACACCCCCCACCTTTTGTCATGTTTAACTTAAAACAGGCAGAAAGTAGGGGGGGTGTCTTTTAAAACTTAAATTAGTTTAATTAGAATAATCAAAGATATTATTCATGGTGAAATCGATTGTATTTGGTGCACCTGGCACACC
>CALJIH010000106.1 GCA_937974135.1 uncultured Cocleimonas sp.
CGCTCAACACAGTAGAGGATTTCACTGTTAAGGCTACGGTGGTGAGCCTTTGCTGCTTCCTTTAACTGAGCGTAAAGGCTGTCGGGTATATTTTTTAATGTCAGAGTAGTCATAACTGCACCTAAAGTAAAACCAAATGCCATATTTACAATATTATCTGCAAGCCCCATAGCTTTAAGCCCCATCGCAAGTACTAACCCTAAAATCGCAATTCTCGCGATACTAGCTAATCCGCCACTACCAGATTCTGTCAATTTATTGTAGGCAATAGTACTTAACACATTGCCGATAATTAAAATCAACCCACCTATCAATATTCCACCACCAAATTCGAGCACTTTGGCAAAAATTGTTGAAATGACTTCTATACCCAACACATTCACTGCAGCAGTAGATGCGGTTAGCATTGAAAAGAACATTATCGCTCCACCGATCAGTTTAGTTGGAGTGAAATCATCATTAAACAGTGTTTGCATACCTATTTTTTCAGGCATGTCATTGATATTCATTCCATCCAGTAAACCAGAGAGCATGAATACAACAAATTTCGCCACGAAATAAGCCACTAACAAAATAATAGCAGCACCTATGATATTCGGCACCGCTGCCATGAGTTTTTCAATCATAGCTGAAGCTGGTTCGCTAATCGCCGGGATATTAAGTACACCCAAGGCGGTGACTACAATCGGTAATAAGATCGCACCAAAAGTAAACGCACTTCCAAATTTAGACACTTGGATATTTTCGTTA
Organism: uncultured Cocleimonas sp.; assembly: GCA_937974135.1. Taxonomy (GTDB): domain Bacteria; phylum Pseudomonadota; class Gammaproteobacteria; order Thiotrichales; family Thiotrichaceae; genus Cocleimonas. The sequence goes on from CALJIH010000106.1 coordinate 751, forward strand.
CCAGTTCTTTCAGCTATATTTTCATCGACTTTACCTAAACCAGCACCGACCAAACCAGAAACGATTTTAGCGATTACCCAACCTGCATAACCTATGACACCGGCTCCAATAATATTTGGAATCGCGGCAGTAAACTTAGTCACCATATCTTTTAGGGGATCTAACACATCGGTCAAACCAAAATGCTGCAATACTGCCATTAAAACGAAAATAGTAAGAATAGCTTTAATAAGTGATGCTATCGGTTGGGTCAATTCGTGCTTTTGTAAGAATCCAACTCTCCCTAACAGCTTTCTAAAAATACCAGCAATGAACTTAACAATAAAAAGTCCAACAATTAGTATTAACAAACCAATAAGTGCATGGCCTAGTTTTCCTGAGGCTACAGGACCTAACATATTCGTAATACTTGAAATCATTCCTTCCATGATCATTCTCCTATGTAGTTTACTTTGTCTTAGTTCATTAAATTAATGACACTGTATTTTTTAACGCTGTTATTGCTCTTTATCAATTAACAACAAGTCAATTCGTCTATTGGCTTTTCTTCCTGAAATCGTTGCGTTATCTGCTACCGGTTCTTGTGAACCCAAACCCTCCGTGCTAATTTTCTCAGGGTTTATTCCTAACGAAATTAGGGTATTTTTAATATTCAGGCTGCGACTTAAAGACAATGTTAGATTTTGTGATTCATCACCCGTATTATCGGTGTGCCCACGTAATAATATTTTTTCAAACGTGAAAGATTTTAAAATATTAGCCGCTGACTCTATTTGGGAAATAGATTGGTCATTGAGTTGAGCAGAGCCAGGTGCAAACAACACCTTATCGAATATAATGGCAGTATCAGTAATATTTCTTTCTAGTGATAGCTTAAGCATATTTTCAAAACTACTTGAGCTATTTTCACTTGAATCAACATAAGCTATATCTGTAATTGAGCGATCTAATTCTTGTAGGGCCAAAGTCTCCCTTGCCACTTCAATTAAGCCATCAAGTTTGCTTTTTTCTTTTGCAAGTTCTGCTGCTTGTTCTTCCTCTTTTATTCGTTTTGTCTTCGCAAGTTCGTTTTCTACTTTTTTTTGTTTTGATTCTGCAAATTCACTTTCTTGTTTTTCACTTAACTGTTGTGCTTCTGCCTCTGCTTTTAGCTTTTCCAAATCTGTTATTTGTTGAGCAGCTTGTTTAGCTTTAAGCCTTTCTTCTTCGATTTGTTTTTTAGATTCTGCTAGCTTTTTCTCTATCTTTTCTGCTTTAGCGCGCTCCGCTTCAATACTCGCTGCTAATTCAGCTGCTTTAGTCGCATTCAATTCATCTTGTAAATCTTTTTGTTGTTTAAGAGCCTTTAATTTTAGACGTTCCGCTTTCACTTGCGCCTCGGCCTCTAAACGCTTTGCTTCAATGTTTGCAGCTAATCTTGCAGCGTTTTCAGCATCCAAGATTGCTTGTTTTTCTTTCAGTGCTTTTAGATCAGCAAGTTTCATTGCTGTTTCTTCAGCTTTAATACGTTCAGCTTCAGCTAAACGCTCTGTTTCAGCTAACTTTTTAGCTGTTTCTTCAGCTTTAAGCTTTTCTAACTCCGCTAATTCTTTTGCTTCTTTTAGTTTTAACTTTTCAGCTTCGATTAATTGTTCCGCTTTGATACGTTCAGCCTCTGCTAATTGCTTTGCTTCTGCTAATTTTTTTGCAGCGGCTTCTGCTTTTTTCCTTTCTACTTCTATAGAAGCATTAAGATCGGCAGAATTATAAGCTTCAAAAGCTGCCAAGCTTTCTTTTTGGCTTTCAACTTGAGATAGTTTCTGGGAAGTTTCTAATACTTTCTGTCGTTCTGTTTCAGCTAGTTTTTTCGTTTCCTCAAGCTCAAGTGCAACTTCTTTTGCTTCTTTTTGATTTATTTCTGCCAAGGTAACAACACGAGCTGTTTTTTCGGTATTTAGTTTCTCTTGCTTTTGAAGAGAAGCCTCGAGCTGGGTAATTTTTTCAGAATATTTTGATTCAAGAGCGCCTATTTCCGCCAAATGTAAGCTGGTCAGTTCAGCCTTGATGCGTTCAATTTCTGATAATCGCTGTGCTTTTTCAACCTTATTTTTTTCTAATGCGATTTGAGCCTTCCGTCGAGCTTCTACTTCTTGTTGCTTTGCATTATTTACAGGAACTAAATCGTCGTTAGAATTATTAGTGCTAGCTGACAATAGTGGTTTAGAGATGACGGCTGGAGTATCTATAGCAACTTTTTTCTCATGCATGAAAAACCAATACATCAGCCCAAACAAAGCTATCACTAAAAAAGCAATTAAATGCTCTTGATTAGTGCTTAAATCATCCTTGTTGCCTTGTTTTTTTGGCATCCAAATTCCTTATGTGTATGTCATACATCGAATAAAGCTTTTAGATTTAGGCGTTTTAAGGGAGTTTCAGGTTCATTTGAGACTGGGGAAATGTTATACACAAACATTTAAAAATGAACCTTATAGGGTAAATAACATTTAAAACTATAAAATAATTAACCCTAGTAGTATTTGTTAACCTTGGTCACCTTGCTTCAAATATCGCCTGATATCTCTATCAAATATTTCGCAAGGGCCACGGTATTCTGCGGGGACATTATCCGGACATTTGCCACAAAGAAGGTTAGCAGGAACTGCAAAATCAATTTTTCTCGGATATGGTAAATCCAAACCGTTCATTATCTCGATAAAATCATTTTTTGACATACCATCTTTCAAACGCGGATTACGTTGTTTTTCTTGTAAAATCGTGGTGATTTGTCGGCCTTCGTAATCATGACCGGGATAAACTAAGGTTTCATCAGGTAGCGTAAAAAATTTCTGGTGTATGGTTTGATATAACAGTGCCGGATCACCTTGTTGAAAATCTGTTCTACCACATGCCTCAATTAATAAAGCGTCACCAGAAAACAAGAGTGTATGAGCACCATTTTCAATTAAATAAGCGTGGTGTGCATCAGTATGACCTGGGGAAAACAAAGGATGTATTTTAATACTGCCTACTTCAAACACTTTTCCTTCTTCAATACCGATATCGGCACACTCTATATTTTCCATTTTTGGTATTGCAATTTTTGTATCTGCAAGCGCACGCATCTTTACACCACCTGAAATATGGTCTGCATGAATGTGCGTTTCTAGCGTATAAGTTGGCGTTAAATCCAAAGAACGGATCATATCTAAATCACGATGTACAGTATCAACAACAGGATCGATTAAGACTGTTTTACCAGTCTCCTGGCAACCCAGTAAATAAGTATACGTACAAGAATCCGGTTCAAATAATTGTTTGAAAATCATATATCACCTCTTTGGGGTAAGTATATATCATTATCCATCTACCTATCAATAGGTAGATGGATAATGATCAAACAATAGCTTCTATTTAAATAATACTTCTATATGAGATATCGATCATTCGCGCCAAAACGGTTTTGCTATCTCTAGCTAAGCATCGAGTTTTGAAATACCTGCATCTTTCAATATTCTTTCAGTTAATCCCGCTAATTGTTTACGATCTTCAGTTCTTTGTCTCCATAATTCAAGGGTCTGAATGATGCTTTGAATTGGTTTATAAATCTTCTTATCGTAAATTGATAAACATTCGATAATATTGTTCTGCTTTTTTATATTGGTGTAGCAAGTCATATTTATCTCCTAAAACAACTAATTATCTTAAGTGACCAATTAGTAACAACATCCTGCTTCCGGCTTAATTGGCTGCGCTATGTCACGTTCAAGTATTTTTACCTTGGATTTTGGTTTTATCTTTGGATAATTATTCAAAGACTTTAAAAACTGCTGCTTTAATTTCTTTGAAAATCGACTAAAAATACTTTTTTCCCGTACTTTAAAATCTAATGCCTGTTTTTCTATTAGTCTTCTGTCATATTCACGAATCTCTGCAAGTGTAGGATTGCGACCATTCCACATTGGCATTCCAATAAAGCTCTGTAGATGGTTTATCTTTTTTTCAAACTGTATTGACTGTTTCTTATCTTTATAAAAATTGTTGTTATTCATTTTAGATATTCTCCTCTTCAAAGTGATTTATCGAAAGGCAGTTTTACTGCCATGTATAAATAATCTCTTTATTTAAGGGTATTAACAAACGATAAGATCTAAGCTATAGTTTAGAAATTCTATTGTGATGAGATATAAAAGAACAAACAATGAGACGTTTACCGCCATTAAATTCAATTCGAGCATTCGAAGCAACAGCGCGACACCTAAGCTTTACTAAAGCAGCAGATGAGCTTAATGTAACGCCGGGTGCGGTTAGTCAGCAGGTAAAAGTATTAGAAGATTACCTCAACTTAAAATTATTCAAACGCAAAAACAGATTGATTCTATTAACGGATGAGGCACAGATTTGCCTGCCATTACTCAGTGAAGGTTTAGATAAACTCTCACAAGGCATCAACACTATTCGTGAGCAATCTAATGACAAACCACTCACCATTACCGCATCGACTACTTTTGCCTCGCGTTGGCTATTGCCACGTTTAACGAAATTTCATAAAGAGTTTCCCGATATTGATGTCCGTATTGAAGCCAACAACGTTCTCTCTGATTTGGTTAATGATGATATTGATGTGGGTATTCGTTTTGGCGATGGAAACTACCCAGGATTAGAAGCAGAATATTTATTTTCACAAAGCGTTATCCCAGTGTGTCATCCCTCACTGCTAGAAGAAAATGACATTCAAGTTCCTGAAGATTTAAAAAATCATACCTTGCTCCACCCAGGTAATGATTCTTTTTATTTAAACGATAAAACGCATATCGATTGGGAAATGTGGTTCGCAACGGTAGGCGTTAAAGATGTCGATCTTGATCACGGTTTACACTATGCCCAATATAGCTTGTTGTTAGATGCGGTGTTAGCAGGTCAAGGTGTAGCTTTGGTGGGCGATTCAGTGGTGAGAGATGAAATAAAAGCAGGTCGACTAGTCAAACTGTTTGGAAATACTGATATCGAATTAACATTCGCCTATTACCTTGCCTATTCTAAAAGCAAAGCGAATCTACCCCGCTTGAAAATATTTAGACAATGGTTGCTACAGAAAGTAAAAGAAATGCAAGATCAAGCCTAAAAGAATCGGACTTACGTAGGATGATTGCGCCAGAGGTTGGTTTGTCAAAACCGCATAAAAGGTGGGGGGGTGTCTTTTTTATATTTAAAAACATCTGTATTCTGTAATTAAAGTCAGTAAAGGGAGATACCATGAAATGTTTTAACCATCACAATCAAGACGCCGTTGGCGTTTGTAAAAGTTGTTTGAAAGGCATTTGTGTTAATTGCGCCACCGATATTGGTGGTGGCATCACCTGTTCTGACGAATGCGAAAGCGTTGCCAAAGACAATATACGATTGGTAAAAAATACAGTTGATGCACAACGTGATTTCAAAAAAGGTGGTGCTTACTTTGGCCCTTTTTATTTACTATTAATGGGCTTGGCATTTATTGGTTTCGGTCAGTACAAAAAGAGCTTTTTTGAATTCGGCACGATCATTGGCGGCATCTTCTGCGTCTTTGGCCTTCTGTTATTCGTCATCAATTATCGCCATGCGAAACGTTCTTAGTCCTCATCTGAGATTATCTACTAAAACCGCTTAAAAGTAGGGGGGTGTCTTTTTTAATTGACAACTATCTTCAAACAATACTACAATTCTAAATATGTCGAATTGTAGTATTGATATCCAAACCTGCGCCACGATGCTCAAAGCATTAGGTAATCCTCATCGCTTGTCGATTTTTCAGCGGCTAACAACCTGCTGTGCACCAGGCACGATTTGCGAGATCGACGAAGCCATCGGTTTAACCGTTGGTGAGATTGGTAAAGAATTACAAATTGCACCATCAACCGTCTCGCATCATCTCAAAGAGTTACACCATGCAGGATTAATCAAAACACGTCGTAA
>CALJIH010000107.1 GCA_937974135.1 uncultured Cocleimonas sp.
ACGTATATTTTTGAATACACGACGTTCTGTTGGCGAGGAAATAATCTGACTTAAACGGCGACCATCGATATAGCCTTGAGTTTCGGCATAGTCCCAATCATCGCGTTGTGGCGTGGCAAAAGTATTTTTGAGTTTACGTGCAATCGCAGGAATATTAAGACCTTGCTTGCTGATTCGATCGTCCAGTACTTCACGCATTTCTTTTAAAAAGCTTTGACGTATAAATTTATCTGCGTATTGGATCTTGTCGTATTCCGTGGTGAAAATACTGTATTGTGCATCCATTTCATCCCAGGCTTTACTTTCACCGACGGTAACGTCACCTAGATTGTAAGATTCACCCGTATCAAAACTGACCAGCAATTTAAAATCAGGAATATCGATTTCATCCATAACCGCATCCAGATCATCCTCATCTTCACCTTCGGATAGCACTAAATGTTTAAAATTAGCAGCTAGTTCTAGTGCATGCTTGGCGTATTCGGCTTGATTGTGTTTGTTTTTCTTCATGCCATATAAAGAATTACCAATCATTGGACCAATCCCCGCACGGGTATGTTCGAGCATGTCCTCGGTTTCTTCAATCACAGAAATATGATTCAGTTGCGACCAAACAATTTGTGAAATGGTGTAGATAAGAATACCAACACCAGTATCGGTTAAACCTGAATGATGGTACTGCATTGACCATTCACGAAGACGATGTAATAAGTTTTTCTTCATCCCCGGATAGACATCCGGCACCAGTGAATCGATACGAAGTTGTTCCAGCATCTCGAATAGGAAACGTTCTAAGGCAGTATCGGGTACTAGCGATTGATGTAGTTTTTCATCGCAAAATTTATAACGCAAATTGATGCTGTCAGACACCCCGCGCAAAGAGGTGAAACTATCTTGCTTTAGGTCGGGTTGGATATAGCAGGCAAACAGTGGAACACGGTATTGATCGTTATAAAGATTACCACTTCTGAAATACAAACCACGCTTATTGGTAAACCCACGCACCACACCACCACAAAGCTCGATGGCTTTTTGCTGTTGTTGGGATTGTGTATCCTCAGGTTGGTCTAGGTATTTCATGGTTAGTTTTTGCTAAAGCTTAAGTAGCCGCATTCGCGAAAGACACTTCTAACTCATCATCAAAACAACGCTGATAGTATTCCGCCACTAAAGGCTTTTCATCATCGCTACATTTGTTTAGGAATGAATATTGGAATGCGGTCTGCATACTATTAAATATTTGGTAATTCTCCGCCCACGAAATCACAGTACGTGGCGACATCAGTGTGGATAAATCACCTACAGCAAAACCATTACGCGTGAGTTGCGCTAGCGTAACCATTGAGTTTAAGAGCTTTACGTTTTCAAATTCAGGAACGCGTGACGCAATGATTTTCACTTCTTCTTCAAGAGGTAGATAATTGAGAGAGGTGAGAATATCCCAACGATCCAGTTGCGCATGGTTGAGTAACTGTGCGCCTTGATATAAACCATTCAAATTACCTTGCCCAATAGTGTTGGAGGTTGCAAACATCCGGAAGAACTTATTTGGCTTTATGACTTTATTTTGATCGAGCATGGTAAAGCTACCATCACGCTCTAGAATACGTTGAATGACAAACATTATATCTGGTCGACCTGCATCGTATTCATCAAAAATAAGTGCAACAGGACGTTGTAATGACCATGGAATAACACCTTCTTGGAATTCGGTTACCTGTTTATTGTCTTTTAATACGATCGTATCTTTACCGACCAAATCTAAGCGACTGATTTGACCATCAAGATTCAAACGCATAGTAGGCCAATTTAATTTAGCAGCAATTTGTTCAATATGGGTAGACTTACCTGTACCGTGTAAGCCCTGCACCATCACACGGCGATTAAAACCGAAACCCGCAAGAATGGCTAAGGTAACGTCTTTATTGAATTGGTAAGCGTCGTCAACCTCAGGAGTGAACTCGCTGGGTTCTTTAAAGGCTGGTACTTTTAGATTGCTATCGATACCAAACACATCTTTTACAGAAACCATTTCCGTTGGTTCTAGATCAAGAATATCGCTCATAAAATTTCTCAATAATGTTTAAATGAGGCCGTACTATAAACTAATAATGAAGTCAGAAACATACGCCAATTTTAAATAGTTAAATTTCGCTATAGTCGTGATAAATAACGCTAAATGATGTATTAAATTTACTTTTAAGAATTCCAACGACCAAATATAAGTATTGAAAATTAAACAACAGAATTTATGAATTATTTTCTCGAAGCAACTACACTAACTAGATAAAAGATAATATTTCACTTTATAAGTAATTTATATATAAATTAAGAACTTAACCATGTCACAGCAACTTCCACCATTAAATGCGTTAAGAACCTTTGAAGCGGTTGCGCGTTTAGAAAGCTTTACTAAAGCGGCGGATGAACTATCCGTTACAAGAGCAGCTGTGAGCCATCAGATTAAAAACTTAGAAGAATATGTGGGCTTTCCATTATTTGAAAGGCACACCCGCTCGATATCATTAACCGCAGCAGGAGCAGTGGCTTTACCCAAATTACGCGAAGGTTTTAATAACATTTCAGATGCAGTTCATTTGATGACTTCTTACCAATCTAATGAGAACTTAACGGTTTGGATGGCACCATCATTTGCTTCAAAATGGTTAGTACCTAGATTGCATGACTTTTCATTGAAGTATCCTGATATCGATATGCAACTTCACGCAGTATCAGGATTAATTGATGATGCCGACAATAATAATGATTATTCCTTAGAAGAATTATTTCGATCAGAAGATGCGGATGTTGTGATACGTTTTGGTGCGGGTGATTATCCTGGTTGTAAAGTGCACAAACTGTTTTCGGTTAAAGCGGTCCCTTTATGTAGCCCTGAATTATTAGAAGATCCTGAAAAGCCCTTAAAAACCCCCGAAGACTTAGCTAATCATACCTTATTGCATGACAACACGGCCTATAAGGGCAGACCTGAATGGATTAAGTGGTTGAAGCAAGAAGGTATCGAAGGAATAAATCATGAACGTGGTTTGAAGTTTAATCATATTTCATTGGCTCTGGATGCAGCAATAGATGGTCAAGGAGTGCTTTTAGGAATCGAAGCGCTAGCAAGAAAGGATATTGAAGATGGAAGATTGGTGATTCCTTTCGATATTAGTTTACCGTTAAAAAAGTCTTATTTTGCAATACATCCTAAATCTGCAGATTCAAATCAACATGCCGTAGACTCATTTATCGAATGGATAACTGATGAAGCAAAGACAGAACCAGAAATAATTTAACTACTGGTTAGTTTTTCTCACCAAGTGGGTAATTTTTAATCGCTTGTTAGAAATTCTAAAAGCTTTATATTACTAACCATGGTTACGAAGTTGTTCTTAGCAACTTTAAAAACACCCTCGAAGTGGGTTTCATACTTCTCCTCCTTTTGAACCGCTAACTACTTTGTACTTGGCGGTTTTTTTTGTCTGAAATTTATGTAAAGCCCTATAATAAATGGTATAAATTATAAAAAAGCATCTATTCGTTAAGATGATGCGTTTAAAGCTTCATAGAAAACATACTATTAAATAAAACAAAATAAAGGATATTAACAATGCATTCAAACACAGAAAATAAATGGTTAGGGCTATTTTTAGGAGCAATAACCACGTTCATCATTTCATTAAGTGCACCTGCTTTTGCCAAAGGCGATGTTTTTGTAAACAGCAATGCTGTAGCAATCAAAGGGTATGATACTGTTGCATATTTTGTGAGTTCAAAACCACAAAAAGGTAACAAACAATTTTCACATGTTCATGCGGGTAATACTTGGTTATTTGCAAACGAAGCGAATAAGAAAGCTTTCATGGCTAATCCTGTTGCTTACATGCCTCAATATGGTGGGCATTGTGCTTTTGCCGCGAGTAAAAATGCTATCGCTCCGACAGACCCAAAGGCTTGGACGATTCGAGATGGTAAGTTATACCTAAACTATAGTTTAAGCGTTAGAGATACATGGTTACCAGATGTAGCAAAAAACATTATCAAGAGCGATAAAAACTGGCCTGGTCTTGCAAAACAAGTGAGTACTTACTAATTTTAATGATCTAAATTGATAACAAATAAAGACTGTAAAGCACGTTACTGATCAAACAGTATCGTGCTTTTTTTTATTCTCAAAGACACCCCCCTACTTTTGCTAAGTTTTTCTTTTTTCCAACTGCTTGATGTAGTAATTATTTTTAGGCTGGAATCGTCAAGCCTCAGCTTGATGGTTTTAGCGAAACTCTTTTTCTGTTTTTTAGTCTAAGCTTATTGAAGACAATCAAAACACCCTAAATTGTAAAAGGAATCAAAAATGTCATATGCAAAAATATTTTCAAGTTCAATAAAACACGTTCTTACACCATTACTAATCGCTTTCTTAATGTTGGCAGTTTTTAATTCAAATAACGTTAATTCAACTGAAAAAGAAGAAAAGAGACATCAACTGGTAATCCAAGTAAGTACTGATGATCCAAGAACACAAAAGATCGCGATGAACAATGCGGTAAATCTTCAGAAACTCTATGGTATCGATAATGTAGATATCGAAATAGTTGCATACGGGCCAGGTCTGGGAATGTTATCCAGTAAAAACGAGTATGCGAGTCGTATAAGAAGCTTAGTTGCTCAAGATATTACTTTTAGCGCCTGTATGAATACCATGAATAATATTAAGAAAAAGACGGGTAAAGAAGTGGTTCTCACTGAGGGTGTAGAGTCAGTTACAGCTGGCGTCGCAAGAATTATGGAGTTGCAAGAAGCAGGATACGCTTATATTCGACCTTAATTTTTATAGACATATTACAAAAAGCTCTGTTTTTCAGAGCTTTTTTTTGCATAGAATTTATATTTAGTTTATGTCATAAAAAAAAGATCAAAAATCATGCATCCAAACTCCTATTTGATACGTATGGCATTGATGGTATTTCAATACCATAGAATAAATAATTAAAAATCAATACTTTACAAATAGGATAATTCAATGAAAAAATTAATCAAAGCTTCAATTCCAGCTGCTATAGCCTTGAGCTTGGTCGCTTGTGGTGGTGGTAGTAGTAATGACAATGATAATTTAGCTCGAATGACTTTAAGCACAACTAATCTTGAAAACCTAGGTCCAGATTTTGACTATGAAGGTTGGATTATTGTGGATGGTAGTGCCGTATCAACGGGAAAATTTGATATCGTTAATGGAGCAACCGAGCCTGCGAGCTTCGATTTAGATTTAACCCAAGCAAATGCAGCATCAACATTTGTATTAACCATTGAACCAACAGAAAATGACCCTGCAGGACCTGCTGACACGCATATTTTAGCTGGTGATATTAGCAACGGTGTTGCTGAGATAGTCACCGATCATCCTGGTGCTTTTAGTAGTGATTTTACTGAATCTGCAGGCTCTTTCATCATTGCCACACCAACCAATGGCAATGTGACACCTAACCAAGGTATTTGGTATTTAGACCGAACAGCGACAGCAAGCGGTGGTCCTGAAGCCAGTCTAACGCTTCCGACTTTACCCGCAGGCTGGCAATATGAAGGGTGGGTAGTTGGTGACAATGGCCCAGTAAGTACAGGCACGTTTATCAGCCCTAATGGCGCAGATAGCGATAACGCAGGTTCAACAGCAGGCACCGATGCTAATGGTAATGTAAATGCTGGCCCTCCTTTCCCGGGACAAGACTTTGTGAACCCTATCGGTGTGGTATTGACTGGACAAGCAGCGGTTATTTCTGTTGAACCTTTACCAGATAATTCACCAGCACCGTTTTCAATGAAACCATTAAGAGGAGATATTGCAGCGGCGGTACTACCACCAGCTGAAGGTACAGATGATATGCCACTGACAAATATTTCAGCAGGTAACTTACCCTCTGCTACGGTAAATATTGAATTTTAAAGATCATACTTCAAATCAAAAAAGGCTCTGATATTCAGAGCCTTTTTTTTATTTGAAGTATAAATATATTTATGCTGAGCTTATCAAAGCACACCCCCCCACTTTTGAATGATTCTAAAACAGCAGGGTGAATAATTCAGTTGATGCTATCCATTTTTTACTACGGGCTTATTAGCCTTAGACCAAGCTAAAAAACCACCATTTATATTCTTCACATTTTGAAAACCCATATCTTGTAAAACTACGGTTGCCATCGCTGAGCGCCCAGAACTTTTACAGAATAGTAACCATTTCTTATTCCGATCTTGTAATGCATCGTTACCTTTAATAACGCGATCTGCAGAACTCTCTAAAATACCTCTAGGTACATTTATTGCTCCTTCAATAGAACCATCTGCGTATTCGGCAGGCTCACGCACATCAAGTACTTGATATCCCTCAGCAATCAATGTTTCAACATCCGTAATTTGAATTTCTTGTA
>CALJIH010000108.1 GCA_937974135.1 uncultured Cocleimonas sp.
TTGTACGCGACCAGCCGAAAGACCACGGCCTATTTTTGCCCACAATAAAGGCGATACCATAAAACCAACGACACGGTCTAAAAAGCGGCGCGCTTGTTGCGCTTCAACGCGATCAATATCTAGCTTTGAAGGTTGTTCAAACGCTTCCAGAATGGCAGATTTGGTAATCTCGTTAAATATAACGCGTTCAAAACGTTTGTCATCGCCACCAATAACTTCTTTAAGGTGCCAAGCTATCGCCTCACCCTCTCTATCCAAATCGGTTGCGAGATAAACTTTATCGCCTTTAGCTGCGAGCCTTTGTAATTCTTCTACGACTTTTTCTTTTCCTGGGAGAATTTCGTACTGCGCTGCCCAATCTTTATCGGGGTTAATACCCATGCGACGCACAAGGTTATCGTTATCTCTTTTTTTCTTAAACGCTGCCTTTTTGGTATCAGACATGCCTTTCGTCAACTGTGCCAAGGTCGGTGCTTTTTTCTTGCCCGCTTGTGTACCACCACCTTTTGGCAGATCACGAATATGGCCTACACTCGATTTTACAATGTATTCTTTGCCAAGATATTTGTTGATGGTTTTCGCCTTAGCTGGCGACTCCACAATAACGAGTGATCTTCCCATAGCGCTTTAAGTTGTTCCTTAGGTTTTTCAGATTTTATGAATAAATAGGCGATTCATTACTTGCTTTATATTGCAAATTTTCAATCTTTCCACTGCACTTCAGTGTCTAAAACGTTGGGAACAATACACTGTAATGTTAATAAGAGTAAAGCCTCACGTTCTAATAGGCACATTAATTGCACAGTATTGTGACGAAAAATGATAAATCAATTTTTGGATTTAAAAGGATTAATGTCGCCTAGCTGTCAAATGTATGTGTAGGTATAAAAGTTGACTTAGTTCACACTAAAGATATGAGAAGATTAAAAGTGTGCAAAAGTGAGGGGGTGTGCTTCGACGAGCTCAGCATAAATAGTTGGCGTACTTTGACAATGCTCAGTAGGAGTGCTCAACTGAGCTGTCTTTGTATTATTCATTAATGCACATAACTTCTTACACATAAAAAAGCTCTGTAAAAACAGAGCTCATTAAATTGAAAGATTGAATGCTATTTATTCTTAGTGATACACCGGGGCTTCTTCACCTAAAGCAACATCATCCATCCATATATATTCAGCTTCAGTATCTGGCTGGTTAAGTAATAACATTAAAATCACCCACTTTAAGCGGCTTAAGTCAAACTCCCTATCGCCTAACACTAGTATTCTATCAATAGCACGTTCGAACATTTCACTGCTTAGCACTTGATTCTCTCTAAGCGAGACTAGGTAATTCTGACATTCTTGATCAAGAAAACGGGCTTCGTATTTTGAGAATTGACGCACCGATTGAGTTTTTGGAGCGGTCAGATAAATCTGATCATCATCAGCTAAGCTTTCTAGCCAATCAAAAGCTTGAGTAATACGTGTTTTTGAAAATCCTGCATTTTTTAGCTCTCCATGCAAAACTTCTCTATTTTGTGTCACATCTTCTACTTCGGCATAATTGTCGAACAAGTAAAAAAGTACATCCAATGTATTTTCTTTCATGAGATTGGGGTTCTCTTATTTCCTATTCTTTATCTTGTCAAAACTGGGGGTTAGATAAAAAAATAGTCACTCTAAATCTATTATTAAATTCTCTAATTGATTCATTAATTTCGATTACAACTTAAAAGTATTATTATCATTAATCGCTGATGAATCAATTTATAAATTAATACTACATTAACGACTTAATAATGTCACTGCCACTCGCCTGATTGAGGCGTTAAGCTGACGTTTGGTATAGTAAGAAAGCCAGACTAACATTTATGTTTAAAAATAATACAAATAAACGGTGCATTCTTTTTTACTTTAGGTTAATTCTTGCTTACGAAGAAGGATTATTTGATTCGAGAATAAGTGCCACCGCCATTAGCGACAACGTAGCTTTGTAGCTCTAGCATAAGTAAGATCGCCGCAATAGTGGCGGCATCAAAACCTGTCATTATCACTAATTGATCAATACTAATAGGGTCATATCCCATTTTAGCCAATAATTCTTGGTGCTCAGCATCCAAACTACTGTCAGATGAAGCGTTAGCATCAATACTCTCATCATTACTCAGTACATTTTTTTTAGCTATTGTATGTAAGTCTGTATCTATTGATTGATGCTCATTCAGATCAATCACATTTGTCATTTCTTCTAAAATATCTTCAGCCGTTTCAACCAATTTAGCGCCTTGTCTGATTAATTGATGACAACCCTTAGCAAGCGGATTATGGATGGATCCTGGCACCGCAAATACTTCGCGATTTTGTTCCATGGCTAAACGTGCCGTAATAAGTGAGCCACTTTTTAACGCGGCTTCTATTACTAATACCCCATAACTCATGGCACTTATAATTCTATTACGACGAGGAAAATGTCTTGAATCTGGATGAGTACCCAACGGAAATTCGCTGACAATTGCACCACCCCCAACTATTTTATGGGCTAAATCTCGGTGTTTTGCTGGATAGACTCGGTCAATTCCAGTAGCGATAACAGCAATTGTTGGGCCATTTCCATCTAGAGCGCCTTGATGCGCAGCCCCATCAATACCTAATGCTAATCCACTGGTTATACATAAACCCGTTTGTGCCAAATGCTTAGCAAATTCATAAGCATTGTTCTGACCACTTTGGGTAGGGTTTCGACTGCCAACAATTCCTAATTGCGGATCATTAAGAATACTCAAATTACCATGCACATATAACAAAGCAGGTGCATCACTAATTTGTTTTAGCCGCTGGGGATAGGTATCACAATGAAGTGTAACGATATGATGTTGATCGGATTCATGCAACCAAGCTAAATCAGCTTGTGATGATTCACTATTCTCTTTTTGCTCTAAAATAGCATTTGCATCTTTTGTTGAGAGACCAGCTTGTGTTAACTGAGAACTATTTGATGCAAAAACCGCTGCTGGATTTTCGAAGTAATTGAGTAACAATTGATATTTTTTAGCACCAATTCCCGAAACCCGCCAAAGCTTAACCCAAGATTCTAATTCTTTATTTTGCATCATCGTTTGATTCTAACATTCTGACGTTAATATGTTGTGCAATTAAAAAAGGCTCCGATTAGGAGCCTTTACTATTTTTCAACAATCTACCCTTAATTATGGATTACCAATTTTGTAACCATTTTTAATTTCGTGGGTTGAATCAGTCACTACAGCGTAACTAATATCATTTAACACTTTGTAAACAATTGCTGTAGCTGCCAATGCTGGTGGTATTTCAACTTTCAAAGGCTTCGCCACATCAAATCTGTGCTTACTCACTGTTCTTGCAATCGGATCATTTACCAGTTTTCCTGGCGAATAAACACCGACTGTGAAACCAGGCTTAATACCTTGACGTTTACCTTTATTAATCGTGATAACCTGTGTTTGACCCGTTATCATTTCTGCATCGAATAAAGAGATAACATCGCCACGTATTTTTCTGTTTGGTAGCGTAATCGGAGTATTTAACGTATGCGTTTCATCTTCAATATAAAGTAAACGATCACCACGTTTAATTTCACGGTTAGATTCGATCACTAAACCTGTTGCTACTTCAGCGTGAGTGGCAGGACGTTTTACTTCTAGAAAGCCGTTATAAATCACTTCACGACCGTATTCTCGACCTGTTTTGGGATCAGAAAGCGTTTTACCTACATTAAAGATGGCATATTCGCCGCCTGCATGTCTATCTCTCAATTTTTTAACATAAACAGTCTGATCAACTTCTAATAAGATATTCGCATCTTTAGCATCAACAATATATGGTGCATTATTGATCGCGTTTTCATCTAAAACACGAGGCCATACCAAGAATGGAGACAATGTTGAGATTGGCTCACCGCCACCGTTACGAATAACGCGCATTTGCGGAATCATTTTTTCAACGATTGTTGAATTTGAATTCCCGCCTTTACCACGGCCTTGATAGATAAATAAAACATCACCTGGATAAATTAAGTGAGGGTTTTTAACTTTTTGGTTTTTATCCCAAACTTCAGGCCAGTAAGCAGGGTTCTTTAAGAACTTGTTTGAAATACCCCATAAAGTATCGCCTTTTTTAACCACATAACGCGTTGGAGCGCCTGTTTTGAAAGGAGAACGAGTGACTTTCCGAATAATTTTTGGTCCTGTAGGACCACTATAAGAAGCTTTCTTAGGCATTCCATAATAACTATCAAATGAACCTGTGGGTTCAGTTTTTATATTTTTATGCTTTAAACCCAAGTGTTTTCCCAGTCTCAAACCTTCATCAGATGCATTTTGTGAAGCACCTCTGAAATCGCCATTACTACAACCCGCTAGTATAGAAAGCGTCAGAGCAGAAACCGTTAACACAGATGTTTTAGTCACATTTCGTGTTAATTGTGAAAAATTAAAAGACATGGAAACCCTCTTATTTTTATTGTTTATTATTTAGTTGTCTATATTCTATTGTCTAAGGCATTGATATAGGTTGCAATACCCTATGACAGCCTTTATTACTTCAAATGATATCGTAACTACACCAAGCTATGCACTGTTTTCAGACTTACGGTATTATTTGGTTTAGAATTTTTACAGTACAATTATTATTAATATTTACTAAAAAATTGAAATTTGTTATTTAATAACCCGATAAATTGAAATTTTTGGACATTTTTTATGGCGCTTTTAGACATTTTAACCTTCCCTGATCCGCGCTTGCGCACTAAGGCTAAGCCAATAAATGAATTCACAGATGAATTAAACACCTTCATCGATGATATGTTCGAAACCATGTATGACGCACCAGGAATTGGTTTAGCGGCTACTCAGGTTAATTTTCATAAGCAATTAGTTGTGATCGATGTTTCTGAAGATAAAAGCGAGCCATATTGTTTTATCAATCCTGAAATTACCCATAAAGAAGGCGCAGAAGTTTGCCAAGAGGGTTGTTTGTCTGTGCCAGAATTTTTCGCAGATGTCACCCGTGCAGAAAATATTACAGTAAAAGCCTTAGATAGAAATGGTAAAGCGTTTGAACTTGAGGCAGATGGTTTACTCGCCGTTTGTATTCAACATGAGTTAGATCATTTAAACGGAAAACTCTTTGTTGATTATCTATCGCCCCTAAAACAACAGCGTTTGCGTAAAAAAATGGAAAAATTAGCGAAGCAAAAAGCGAGCGCATAATCACTCATAATTGTTGATGAAAAAAGACACCCCCCTACTTTTGGGCCTTTTTACCAATAGCATCTAAATAAACACTTTTCAAAACCATTCTTTTCTAAAAAAATGAAATCACTGAAAATAATTTACGCTGGTACTCCAGAATTTGCAGTTCCAGCGTTAAGCGCATTGATACAATCTGATCATGAAGTTATCGCTGTTTACACACAACCAGATAGACCAGCAGGCCGCGGGCGAAAAATTAAATTCGGACCAATCAAACAAATTGCTGTGGATGCAGGGATCGAAGTACAACAACCGCTTTCATTCAAAAACGCTGACTCCGTAAAAACATTAGCTGATTACGAATGTGATGTAATGGTTGTCGCCGCTTACGGATTAATTTTACCGCAGAAAGTCTTAGATACACCCAAACATGGTTGCTTGAATATACATGGCTCTTTACTACCTCGATGGCGTGGTGCAGCCCCAATACATCGCGCCATACAAAGCGGTGACTCCGAAACCGGCGTTACTATTATGCAAATGGCTGCAGGTCTGGATACCGGTGATATGCTTCTAAAAGTCACTTGTCCCATTTCAGAACAAGATACTAGCCAAACTATTCATGATCGTTTGGCTAATGATGGCGCAATGGCGTTGCTGCAAGTGCTTAAAAACATTGATAGCTTGCAACCAGAAAGCCAAGATGAATCACTGACTTGTTACGCAAATAAACTCAATAAAGCAGAAGCCGAAATTGACTGGAGTTTACCCGCTACAGTGATTGACAGAACGATACGGGCATTCAACCCATGGCCGGTTGCTTTTACTTTATACGAAGGTAAGCCGTTACGAATATTTATGTCTCAAGTGCTAGATAAAAAAACAAACCAAGTAGCAGGTACGATTATTTCTGAATCAGCTGAAGGTATCGAAATTGCTACTGGTGACGGTGTTTTATCGTTCTCCCGTTTACAACTACCGGGGAAAAAAGCGATGGCTGTTAAAGACTTTTTACATGGTCGATCATTACTCAATTTTAAATTGCCATCTTGATGACGAAACCTGTTCAACACTATGAAAAACCCCTAAAAGTACGGGGGTGTCTTTTATATGTCTAAATCTCCAGCAAAGAATCCCAGAACAGAAGCCGCAAAAATACTTCAGTCGGTGATATACAAGGGCGAGTCTTTAACTACTGCATTAACAAACAATGATAGCCCTTTAGTTAGTGATTTGTGTTATGGCAGTTTGCGCTGGCATGAACCATTGAGTTTCATACTCGATGAATTAATGTCAAAAAAACTCAAGAACAAAGACAAAGATATAGAGTGTTTGATACGCATAGGTTTGTATCAAATCATTTATCAAAATACGCCAGATCACGCTGCCGTTGGCGAGACCGTCAACGCATTAAAAGGCTTAAAAAAACCGTGGGCGAAAAATCTGGTCAATGCAGTATTGCGTAATTTTTTACGTGGACAAGAAAAACTACTCAAGCAAAAAGACGACTATTGGCCTGCACGATTTGCCTTTCCACAGTGGCTGTTAGATCGAATAAAGAACGCTTATCCTGAAAATTGGCAAGCGATATTTGCCGAATCAAATAAGCGTGCACCAATGACCCTGCGCGTTAATCTAAACCGTCAAACCCGCAATGAATACCTTAAAAAATTAAAAGAAGCAGGGATTGATGCTGAAATAGTAGCCAGTGTAGATACCGCTATTATGCTAGCCAAACCACAAAATGTTTTTGATTTACCAGGCTTTGAAGAAGGTGAAGTATCTGTCCAAGATGCGGCTGCACAAGGTGCATCTATTTTATTGGACTGCCAAGATGGTATGACCATTCTTGATGCCTGTGCTGCACCAGGCGGTAAAACAGGACATATTTTAGAAAGTGCAAAAGACTTAAGCGTCATAGCCATGGATAGTAGTGAGGCTCGCTTAAAACGCGTTGCTGAAAATTTAGATCGTTTAAAACTGTCTGCGACGATAGTTGCGTCCGACGCTTTAGAAACTGATAACTATGCGAAAGATATTTTATTTGATCGAATCTTATTGGATGCACCCTGCTCTGCAACCGGTGTAATACGACGACATCCCGATATTAAAGTATTACGACGTGATTCTGACATTAAACAATTAGCCCAGTTACAGGGTAAAATCATGGATGCGCTTTGGCAAAAGTTAAAACC
>CALJIH010000109.1 GCA_937974135.1 uncultured Cocleimonas sp.
TAAGAAGCAATTATTCGGGGGTTAGGTAAAAACTGCGGGTTAATCTTTTTTACAAAGAGCCTTTGGTAGAAGGAATTGCACCCAAAGCACGTTCATCACGCTCAACTGCCATGCGTAATGCACGACCAAACGCTTTGAAAATCGTTTCAGCGATATGATGCGCATTGCGCCCACGAAGATTATCAAGGTGTAAACTTACAAGCGCGTGATTCACGAATCCTTGGAAAAATTCGTGGAATAAATCGGTATCAAAATTGCCTAGGCGTGCTCGTTTGTATTCAACCGTATCCTCTAAATGTGGACGACCAGCAAAATCGATAACCACGCGAGATAACGCTTCATCCAAAGGCACATAAGCATGGCCATAACGACGCACACCTTTCTTGTCGCCCATTGCTTTGGCAAACGCTTGGCCTAAAGTGATGCCAATATCTTCAACGGTGTGGTGATCATCAATCTGTAAATCACCGTTCGCTTCAACCTCAATATCTATCATGCCGTGCAATGCAATCTGATGCATCATGTGATCCAGAAAAGGAATGCCTGTCTTAAAGCGCGCCTTGCCTGTACCGTCTAAATTAATTGAAACGGTGATTTGAGTCTCGTAAGTATCACGAGTAATTGTAGCTGTACGTTCTGTCATCAGATTGATCTTGTCGATAAAATTTAATCAGGCTAGATATAATACCATATTGTGGATTTATGTAACCTTAAGTAAGCCATGAATAACCAAATAATTTTAAGCTTGTTAAAAGTCCTTGTAATTTCTCCAAAGCTTGCCTCAATAGACTTACTATTAAGACTCACTTTGAAAAACTTACAAGGTCTTTTCCCTGCGCTTAAATCTTATTTAGCTAATCATCGCTTACTTAGAGTTGTTTAATGTTAGTGATTGAAATGGGAGGCAAAACCCTCTAAAAGTAGGGGGGTGTCTTTTTAGTCTGTTTTCACATCCAAATAAGCACCACTATCTAAATATTCAGCTAAATCTTCGAGTTGTTCCTGATTAAATACAGGAATATGATTCTGCTCTAACATCGAGGTAGTAACGCCAACGCCTTCACGTTTAGTTTTACTGAATGTGCCATCGTAAACCATATTACTCCCACACGACGGGCTGTGTTCTGTAAGAATTGCAGCGACGCAGTTATAATCTAAGGCAGTTTTTAAGCTTTTTAAGGCGCCTCTGATGAATGCGTTTGTCACGTCTTCACCTTCTGCATCAATCACGCGCGATTTTCCGCTTAGCACAGTTTTTCCGTCGCCTTTGGTGATTTCAGCGGGAGCACGAGGAACAGGCATGCCGCCTTCTACTTCTGGGCAAACTGCGACTAATTGATCATGATCTTGCCATTTTTTGAATAAAGGGTGATCTATAAGTAGATCAGTACCGTTATAACGTACAGGGTTGCCCAATAGGCATGAACTAATCAGGATATTGGGTTTCTTATTTGAATCAGACATTACGCTATTCTAACCTTGTTCTTGGTGAAAAGTATCTAAAAGTAGGGGGGTGTCTTTTCTTTGTCTATAATTAATCATTTTTATCTATTTAATTGGAGTTTCAGTTGTTTAAAAACCTAGTATTAATCTTAATTACCCTAACTCTGAGTCATTCAGCTTTCGCCTATAAACTTATTAAAGGTGATGAATTCGACTGCGTGCAAGAAGTGTTACCAGCTTCGGGTTTGCCAAACGGTATTGTGACTGATCGATTAGAAAACTCGGTTTACGTGAAAACTTGCGATGGCGAATACTTGATGGTTAGTTTTAAGAATAATGCCATCACCTTAAAAGATACCAATTTAACCATTTCTCCAAAGCCTACAAAAGGTCAAGAAAATCAGTTATTAGATAGTGAAATCACTTCATCTAAAACGATTGAGAGGGCTTGGTTAACGGGCTCAACAAGACGTTATCGCCACAATATTTTAGGTGATGATGTTGAAGCTTCAGGCATAACGGTGATTGACCGGAAGGGAAAACGATATGATCTTAAGTTAGGTAATGACAGTGTTTTTGAAGACCGAAAGATTCGAATCGCCGATTTAGATCAAGATGGAAAAGAAGAATTGATCGTAGTGCATTCGTATTTAAATCGTGGCGGTGCTATGACTGTTTATGGACTTCGGAATGGCAAAATACAACTGATTGATGAAACTCCTGCGATTGGTATTCCTAATCGTTGGTTAAATCCTGCCGTGATTGCTGATGTTGATAACGATGGCAAGCTCGAAATTGCTTATGTAGAGACACCACATATTGGTGGAATTCTGCACGTGATGAATTTGGTAAATAATAAGCTCGTTTATAAATACAAAAGCTTCTCTACGTCTAATCATGGGATTGGTTCGCGTATCCAAGAGCTTGCAGCGGCTGTGGATTGGAATGGTGATGGTATTCCTGACATCGTTGTGCCGAATGCAAACCGTTCTGGTATCAAAGTGTTTTCATACGCGAGAAAAAAAGCGGAACTTATTGCTGAAATTGCACTTGGTAACAGGATTTTAAGCGCTATCGTCGCGGCTGATTTAAATAGAGACAAGAAACCAGAACTTATTTTCTCTTTGTTTGATGGTCGAATGATTATTTTAACTCCCTGATGTATGAATTAGTACCGAACTATTCATTGCTAAAATACTGCTAGTTTATTAGTCTTGGGTATGGGTTCTAATGTCACTTTTTATCGTGTTGGTTATCAAATCACAGTACTAACGCTCGTGGCTTTAACCCTTGGCAGTATTGCCTCGTTGGCTGCAATCGCGTTTATAGAAGGTGTTGATTGGCTAAATGATGTATTACTGATTTCTCCACGCTCAAGAATCCAGAATCAATATCCGCTTCTAATAACCGTAGCAACTGTTTTAGTGCCCGCATTAGGGGGCTTAGTTGTAGGGATTTTGCTTCAACATTTTTCATCTGAGAAACGGCCTTTAGGTCCGCCAGATGCCATAAAAGCGGTGCAGTTACGTAAGCCTTTGCCAAATATGCGAGCGGGTATTACCTCAACGCTTGCATCATTAGTAGCAATTGGTAGTGGAGCTTCGGTAGGGCAGTATGGGCCAATGGTTTATATGGGGGCGATTGCGGGTAATTTTGTGGGTCGATTGCAATCCAATATTCCTAACATTCAAACAATTGCGATTGCCTGTGGCGTAGCGGCGGCAATTTCGACAGCATTTAATGCGCCAATTGCAGGTTTAGTGTTTGCGCATGAAGTTATCTTGCGTCATTACTCTTTGCAAGCGTTTGCTCCAACCACAGTTGCTTCGGCAACGGGATATGTTTTTTCGAATATTATCTTTGAGCGTCCTTCTTTATTTTTGGTAAATTTTGAAGGAGTATCGTTTGGTTATGAGTTCGCGCTGTTTGCATTAGTTGGAATTATCTGCGCCTTCGTTGCTGTTTTCTTTATGCGAACTATTACTAAAGTAAGTAAGTTTTCGGCTTCGTTATCTATATCTGCAACATACAAACCGATGATTGCAGGACTAATAGTGGGAATCGTTGCTTTGCAGTTACCAGATGTCTTAGGTATTGGTAAAGAAGCGTTAAGATTTGCAACAATCGAGGGTGCCTATAGCGGTAGTGAATTACTATTGTTACTCAGTGCTAAGTTGCTTTTAACAGCCATTTGTATTGGCTTTGGTTTTGCAGGTGGCGTATTTAGCCCGTCATTACTAATCGGTATTTTGTTTGGTGCCTTATGTTGGACCTTATTAGAGCTCACTGGTTTACCAAATTCAGGAGTGGTTGTTTATGCAATATGTGCAATGATGGCGTTAACCAGCCCTATTATCGGCGCACCTTTAACGACGATTTTGATCGTTTTTGAGTTAACCCATAATTACGATCTAACTATAGCCGCGATGGTAAGTGTGGTGTTTGCCAATTTACTCGCTTTCCGTTTACACGGACGTTCTATTTTTGATGTGGTATTAGCCAATAATGGTGTAGATCTCTCCTCTGGTCGCGACCGCGCAATGTTAGATAACATAAATATTCTCAGTTTAAAAACCAATGATTATGCGAATATTAAAGCCGATCAAGCACTCGATGATGCCCTTAAAATTTTGAAAAAGAAAAGTCGTTCTGCGGGTGTTATTACTGATGACGAAGGACAATATATTGGTGTTGTAAGAACCATTGATATTATTGGAGAAAAGCCACAAAAAATCACTAATTTGATGCGTACTGATATGCCAGTTTTAAATGAAGACACCTCGCTATGGCAGGCAATGTCAGCACTTGAGGGATTTATTGGCGAGGCAGTGCCTATTGTTGATTCAAAAACAAATAAATTAATTGGCATGATTCAAGAAAGTGAACTAATCACCAGATATCAAAAAACCGCTAACGCACTAAGGAGTGAAGAAAATGAAGCGGTTTAAGTGTTTCAGTTTATTGGTTTCTGTTGCTGTTATTTTGGTATCAAATAATCTATTTGCAGAAGATGAAATTACTGTAGCGACTTGGGGTGGAAGTTACGAAAAAGCACAACAAACTGCTCTGTTTGAACCCTTTGAAAGTAAAACCGGTGTTTTGGTAAATACAACGAGATATATGGGTGGCACAGATGTCTTAAAGGGTGCCTTATTGCCAGATGTGATGGATATGGCGTTAGAGGATGCACTGCTCGCATGCGATCAGAATTTATTGCATAGAATTAACATGAAATCGATTGTAAAAACCGATGTTGTGGAATTCAAAGCAAAAAAAGATTTCGTTGAAAATGCGATGCTTCCTTGTGGTATTGCACATCTTTCATTTTCAACATTAATTGCTTACGATGATCGGGTTTATTCGGGTGAAAAACCGCAAAGGATTAAAGATTTTTTTGACACCAAACGCTTTCCGGGTAAACGTGCATTACATAAAAAACCCTCAGAAATTTTGGAATGGGCTTTAATAGCAGAGGGTGTGCCGGTTGATCAAGTGTATGATTTGCTCAGTACCGAACGAGGGCTTAGGCTCGCATTTAGACGTTTAGATAGCATCAGAGATGACATTATCTGGTGGGATAATCCGAAACAAGCAGCAGAGTTATTAGTGTCGGGAAAAGCTGCGATGGCGTCTGGTTATAATGGTAGATTTTTTAATGCTCAGCTCAATGGCGCACCAATTACTATGATTTGGGATGCACAAATCATAGATTGGAATGTTTGGGTTATTCCAAAAAGAGAAGGTAATAAAAAACCTTCTAAATTAAGTTATGACTTTATCCGTTTCGTCACTCAAACGGAAAACATGGTCAAGCTAGCAGAAATAATTCCCTACGGTCCAAGCAGAAAAAGCGCACTAAAACGCATTGGTTTACACGCTGATAAAGGGTTTTCGATGCGTGACCATTTACCTACCGCGAGCCATCATTTAGACCGAGCTATTTTTAGAGATGCAAAATGGTATGCAAACACTTTAAAACTGCGCAATTCTCGCTTTTTTGATTGGCTCAATAAAAAATAATACAAAACCATTTTTAATGGAAATCATTAAAGATGAGTATTTCACTACAGAAGTCATCGCTAGACATTGGAATTCAAAATCATTATTATGCTTCCCGCTTTAGGTTCCTCGAACATTGTGTTTGAGGTTAAACGGGAAGCTAGTGCGTTTCAATAATTGACTTTTGGAATCAATCTAGCGCTGCCCCCGCAACGGTAATTGAAATAGAACGATTACACCCTTTGTTTTTAGCTGATTAAAAGTGCTTAAAAGTAGGGGGGTGTCTTTTTAAAGATAGTTTTATTGTTCTATACGTTATTTCGCAACCACTGTGTATGTATTGCATGGGAAGGGAAGTAATGTTTGATTAGTTAAATTGGCTTATATTTTTTGCATAGAGCTAAATTTATTTTAATTAATTTCATAAGCCCGGAGACCGGCCTAAGTCTTATTTTTTAACCCTACACGGTGGGTGTAGTCTTAGGAATTTTTAACATGAAAAATCTATCAATCGCGCTAAGTATTGCGCTTCCTGCTGTTCTTCTATCTGGTTTATCTTCTAATGTTGCTGCCGATGATGCAGTAAATTTTAATCAAAGTGGTGAGTTAGAAATCTCAGTTACTGCTAACCGTCGTGAGCGTGCAACGCTTAATACACTTGCACCGGTAAGTGTCATCACACGAAATGATATTGAAAATACTCAAGCGCAAGATATTACAGAAGTATTACGTTTACAAAATGGTGTTGATATCGCCCGTAACGGTGGTCCTGGCACAAGCACAAGTGTATTTTTGCGTGGATCGAACAGTAAACAAGTATTGGTTTTAATTGATGGTGTACGTGTTTCCTCTGGAACCAGTGGTCAATTTGATTGGGCAGGATTACCGCTAACTCAAGTGGAAAAGATCGAGATAGTACGTGGGCCGCGTGCAGCACTTTATGGTTCAGATGCTATCGGCGGTATTATTCAAATCTTTACACGTAAAGAATCCGGTTCTTATGTCTCAGGGACTCTAGGTAAATACGGTACATCAGGTTTGAATTTAGGCTTGTCAAAGAACGGTGAAAAAGTAGACTTTGCATTAAATGTTGCGACTGAAAATGCTGATGGATTTTCTGCAACAAACGAGCGCGCGGGTGAGTTTTCTTTTAATCCTGATTTGGATGGATACTCTAAACAAAGTGTAAACGGTAGCTTATCCTTTCAAATTAACGATAGAACTAAAATAGGTTTTGGTTTATTTCATTCTGACAATAATGCAGATTTTGACCAAGGTGAGAGTGATCTAAAAGTACAAACGCTGAGTACTTACGTTAGCTCTAAAATTTCTGATAAATGGAACACTAAGCTAACCTTAAGCGAAGCGATAAATGACACAGTAAGTGCCTCTGCTTTTGGTACATCAACGTTTGATACGAAGCGTCAAGAGTTAAACTGGCAAAATGATCTCTCTCTTTCTGAAAATACCGATTTTACTGTAGGACTTAATTACCGTAAAACCGAAGCAGAGGTTACAGGCTTTAATAACTATAGTGATGACATCGATAATAAAGCCATCTATGCCAACTTAATTAATACCTTTGGGAAAGTTAATTTAGATGTTTCTGCTCGATATGATAAACATAGCCAAGCGGGTGGCAAAGCAACAGGAAATATTGCTGCAGGTTATTCATTTACGCCGTCAAGTACTCTATATGCTAGTTATGGAACAGCTTTTAGAGCACCAAACATAAATGATTTATTCAACCCAGGTTCACCAAGTTTTTCTGATCCAGATATTTTTCAGTTTGCAGGTAATCCTGATCTTGATCCAGAGACTTCAAAATCATTTGAAGTCGGTTTTAAATCTAATATTGGTACTAATGCTCGTTTAGTAATGAGTGCATTTAGGACGAATGTTGAAGATCAGATAGTTTTTGAAGGGCCAAACAATCAATTAATTAATCTCGATGAAACATTACTGAAAGGTATTGAAATAGGACTTTCAGGTAATTCAGATAATTTTGATTGGGGTATAGGTGCCACCTTCCAACGTGCTATCAACAGCGAGACCAAACAACGTTTAGTCAGAAGACCAAATAACAAATTTACTGCTAACGTTGGATATAAGGTGTCGCCAAAAACACGAATTGGTGCGGATTTATTAGTATCAAGCGATAGAGCGGATAATGATTTTAGTACTTTTCCATCATCAAGAACCAGTTTGAAAGGATATAGTCTTTTGAACTTGTCATTAAACCATAAAGTCAGTAAAAACCTAAATTTAGGTTTGCGTGTTGAAAACGTCACAGATGAAGTATATGAAACTGCACGTGGCTTTAACACACCAAGACGTGGCGCATTTTTTACATTTACCTATAGAGATTAAGTTATAGTTAGCTTATATTGGTAAACCATTAATATTGTTAAATTTAGGAGTCGATTATGAATGCAGATAATGCACATATTACGTCTATGAAGTCTTTATCAAAAAACCACGTTTATTTAATCGGTGGAATCTTGCTTTTCCTGATGATAGTGACACGTGCCGGATTTGTTAATCATATACAAGATGCATCATGGGCTGTATTTTTTATACTCGGCTTCTACCTCAGAGAAAAACTTGCTTTACCGCTATTTCTGCTCGTTGCTTTTATTGTTGATCTATCGGTTATAAAAGCTACTGGTGGTGAGAATTACTGCTTTACTGTTGCTTATCCATTCCTTGCACCAGCATATGGCTCTTTATGGTTAGCTGGCCGCTGGTTTGCAAGCAACTATAGCGTCAGTGTCAAAGGCTTAGCTTATTTTATCTTTGCTGCCATTATTGGTACGACCGCTTGCGATTTGTTCTCTAGTGGCGGTTTCTACTTCTTCTCTGATCGTTTTGCAGAGACAAGTCTTGCAGGCTTTGCGGAGCGTGTTGCTACCTACTTACCTATGTATATGAAGACTACTTTGGTATACCTAGCAATTGCTGCTTTAGTACACTTTGCTGTATCTCAAATGACTAAAGTAGGATCTGTAACTAGCAGTACTTCATTGAAGTAAATCTATTTAAATATCGTCAATGCCCCAGCATTAATCTATGCAAAATCTAAATGGGGCATTGATGGTGCAAGGCACCACTTCGGATGCAGGTAAAAGTATTTTAGTGGCAGGCCTTTGTCGTGTCTTTCAAAGGCGTGAGCTTTCAGTCGCACCCTTTAAACCTCAAAATATGGCACTCAATAGCGCGGTCACACCTGATGGTGGTGAGATTGGTCGTGCCCAAGCTTTGCAGGCACAAGCGGCTAAAGTCCCCCTTAGTGTGCATATGAATCCTGTGTTATTGAAACCCAATACGGATACTGGCGCGCAAGTTATCCTCCAAGGTCATTCGATAGGTAATATCGAGGCTTTGGATTATCACGAATACAAACCTAAAGCGGCCAAGTCCGTTTTTGACTCGTTCGAAAAGCTCGGCAAACACTATAAAAATATCCTTATTGAAGGAGCAGGAAGCCCCGCAGAAATTAATTTACGCAAAGGCGATATAGCCAATATGGGTTTTGCTTTACCCACTAAAACACCCGTTATAATTATTGCTGATATTGATAAAGGCGGCGTGTTTGCACACCTAGTTGGAACCTTAGATTTACTCGCTGCAGAAGAACAAGCGCTGGTTAAAGGCTTTGTCATTAACCGTTTTCGTGGCGACATCGCTTTACTACAAGATGGTTTAGATTGGTTGGAAGAACGGACTGGCAAACCCGTTTTAGGTGTATTGCCGTATTTACATGGATTACATTTAGATGCTGAGGATGCGGTACCTGAAAATACCAATAATGATAAATCCGAACGCTTTAAAGTGATCATTCCTTTGTTACCCCATATTAGCAATCACACCGATTTTGAACCCTTACGTTTACATCCCGAACTAGACGTCGAATACATCAAACACCTTGAAAAAATCCCTCCCGCTGACCTAATTATCCTTCCCGGCAGTAAAAATGTGGGTTTTGATCTTGAATGGTTAAAATCACAGGGTTGGTCTGAGGCCATCAATAAGCATCTTCGTTATGGTGGAAAACTCATAGGCATATGTGGCGGCTTTCAAATGCTGGGTAAAAGTATTGATGACCCTTTAGGCATCGAAGGTGATAAGACAAGCCATCAAGGTTTTGGTTTGTTGGATATAAAAACTACTTTAGAATCTGAAAAACAACTGACTAACGTGACGGGTAAATTGAGTTTTGCAGATATTGATGTACAGGGTTATGAAATCCATGCAGGACAAACAAGTGGCGATGCATTGAAAAATCCCGCAGTACTTATTGCAGGCAAATCCGACGGTGCTATATCAGACGATAATCAAATACTAGCCACTTATTTACATGGCTTTTTTGATTCTAGCGCTGCATGTGATGCAATTTTAGATTGGGCAGGAACGAAATTAACGCAGACTTTCGACATTAATCAACAGCGCGAAGAACAGCTAGAACGTTTGGCAGATGCGATTGAAGAAAGTTTGGATATGGAAGCTTTGATAAATATTGCTCAGCAAAATGGATGATATTCAGTTAAGACGTCACTAAATTCTCATTAAATACTGAGAACAGCACCTGCCATAAATAACATTTCACTGATTTCAACTGTCGCACCGACCGTATCTCCTGTGCAACCTCCAAGGCGTTTAATCATTAATCTACGTAATAAATAGAAACCTACAAATACGCAGACTAAACCCCAGAAGTTTAAGAATATGAGTATTAAAAGGCACGTGGCAATAATTGTAAGTGATACATTTTTTGGTAAATACTCAACAACGGTATTTGCCATGCCCGATTTGTTTGCGTACTCAGTGGTATGAAAAGTGACTAAAATCATCAAGCGACCAACGACTGGTGCCAATATGAGTAACCATGCATTTTGGTTTTCAATTAATACTGTCAAAACAGTGAATTTAAGTAATAGAAAACACACAAGTGCTATAGCACCTGCTGCCCCGACCACGGGGTCTTTCATGATTTCTAATGTACGTTCTTTATCTCCCAAGCCACCTAACCAGCCATCAGCACTATCGGCCAAACCATCTAAATGCAGTCCACCTGTAATGATCGCCCAAAGCGTGATTATCATAGCTGCCAAAAAGTAGGGGGGTGTACTTTCAAAGAGTAAAATTGGCAAATATAGGATTAGACCAAGCAGTACACCAATAAAAGGATAAAACAGTGCCGATCGACCCGAATCTTCATCTGTAATTTCATTAAAACTACCCGCGGGAATACGCGTTAGTAAAGACAGTGCGAGCAAAAAAGCTTTGCGAACTTTTTTATAGGTCCAGTCAGACATCAGTAATCTTTTCCCAGAAACTGTAGAGAAAAATGACCATCAGAATAACAATGCAAGCGACTCATTTGAGCATAAGAAATATTGAATTTAAGTACTGAAAGTGAATTAATTTCCAATGCTGTTGAGAGTATTGTGCGAATAACACCGCCGTGAGTGATAAGTAATATTGACTTATTCGTGTGTTCGGCTAATACCTGCTTTAAACCATCTCTTATTCTTTGATAAAACGCTTGCATAGATTCGCCATTTGGAGCGACAAAGTCATCGGGTGTTTGCCATAGCTCTTGGTATTTTTCTCGATGTTGTTGCCACAGCGTTTCGCTTTTTATACCTACCCAATCACCAAAATCCATTTCTTTGAATTGTTTGTCGATAATGAGTTCACATTGTTTTTGTTGTGCCAGTTTTTCTGCAAATTCTAGGCAGCGTTGTTGCGGCGAGCTGATAATAATATCCCACCTGCCATTTTCAGTAGTCTTGAATAAATTACTCATGCCTGCTTTGCTCAGAGGCGCTTTAGCATCAGCACAAAAAACACCGGGCGTTTCTAGTTGCCCATGCCTGAGTAAATCTAAAGTGGTATGTTGAGGGTTATTCGTCATTTAAATAAATCTATGATGCTTGCTTTGTCGCAACAGCGGCTTCTTCAAAAGTTGCCATTTCATTATGCAGCTTGCAGGCTGATTGCAAAAGATTCACAGCCACTGCAGCACCACTGCCTTCGCCTAAACGTAAACCTAAGTCCAATAAAGGTTTTTGTTCTAGGGTTGCTAATACCTTTTTATGGCCTTGTTCGGCTGATAGGTGCGAGAAGAAAAGATAGTCATTTACGCTAGGATTAATGTTAACTGCACACAAAGCCGCCACTGAACTAATAAAACCATCCACTAATATTGGAATTCCAGATTGAGCGGCATGAATGTAAGCTCCTGTTAAAGCCACAATTTCGAAACCCCCTACACAACGTAGCCAAGCGATTGCATTATCACCACAGTCCTTATGCGTATCGAGAATTTGCGTGATAATTTCTGCTTTATGTGCAATGCCTGATTCATCTAATCCTGTTCCTGCTCCACTTGTTTCTTTCGGGCTGAGGCCGAGTAAAGCTGAATATAAAGCAGATGCGCTGGTGGTATTGCCGATACCCATTTCACCACCGATAAAGATATCAGCATCATTGGCGATGGCTTTTTGAATAATCTCTTGGCCTGTATTTAATGCCGCCTCTAATTGTTCCATAGTCATTGCT
>CALJIH010000110.1 GCA_937974135.1 uncultured Cocleimonas sp.
TATCGGGCTTTTTTTTCAACTGAAAAAGCTTAAAAAGTAGGGGGGTGTCTTTTTAATTAAAAGAAGTTGATCTTATGCTGCAACATCGCTTTTTAATTTGTTACAACTATCTCTTATCACTAAATTTGCCGCTAGAGTAACGTGTTGTTGTTCTGGTTCTTCACCATTGATTAAATCTTTTAAGATATCAAATGCATTTTTTGCAATCTGATCAACAGGTGCTGCAATGGTTGTGAGTTTAGGTACTATTTGAGAGGCTACATCGATATCATCAAAGCCAATAATGCTAATATCTGTTGGGACATCATAACCCTCTTGATGGAATTTTTGCATAGCGCCCAATGCCATAGAATCATTCGCACAAATAATTCCAGATGGGGCATTTTGTAATGATAGAAAATATTCCGCACCCTCAATGCCAGCTTCGTAAGAATAATTTCCTCTAAATACTAATTCATCATTTAACTCTATCTTATTTTTTTGTAAACCATGCTTGTAACCTGCAAAGCGGCTCTTGCCTATATCAGAGTCATCAAGCCCCATCATAAAGCCAATATTTTGATGGCCTAAGCTAGTGATGTAATCGACTGATTCAACATTGGCATTGAAGTTGTCGATAATTACAGAAGCTATTGTTTTATCAGCTGCACTGTTTTCAATCACAACAATCGGAACGTTTTGTTTTATGTCAAGAATGGTATCTTCAATTCGCGGAAAGCAGGTAGCGATGACACCGTCTAATTTAGATAGTGTCTTTTTAAGACGACCCACGCTGGTATCTGAAAAGTAAACAACGGAGTAATCGTGTTTCGCCGCTTCTTTTTCGATAGCATTTAGTAGCAGAGAGTAATATGGGCTAGAAATACCCGATTTAATACTGCTGTCTAAAAAATAGCCGATGGTTGAAGTTTTTTTCTTATTCGAACCATCTTTATTGACATAAGTGCCTTTTGTTGGAATTTTGTATAACACACCTTGATCAACAAGGTTTTCGATCGCTTTCCTTATCGTCATGTAAGAAAAACCCAATTCTTTAGCCAGGCTTCTTTCGCCAGGTAACTTATCAATCAATGTTTTTGATTGTATAGATTTTTTTATGTAGTTTTCTACGAGAATATATTTTGGGGTATCAGACATTTTTTGACGACCTTTCGTGAGTAAATGATTGAATCAAATTACTCGCGATTAACTTCTTTACACTAAACTTATACATTAAGCTTATTCCAGTAAGTGCTACATAGCAAATTTTATAGACCAAATTTCACAAAAATTTAACATTTAAAATGTTACGAATGATTTTATAGGATTAAAAATGACAATATCAATAGTATTTTAGTTTTAAAAAAATCAGATTATGTTAACCTAATCGATATGCTATATAGCAAAAAATATTAATGTTAGAGAGTAAAAAAGTGAAATTCAATAGCCATAAAAGCTTTAATCAATTAAAAATAATCTTCTTATTTACCGCACTACTAGCATTAATCGGCTGTGGAGGTGGTGGAAGTACAAATTCAAACTCCGAACAAGAATCAAATGAAAATGCATCTGGTGATCTTACATTAGTTTGGTCTGATGAGTTTGATGGCGATACTTTGGATAGCTCTAAATGGAATATTGAAACTGGGTATGGCCCCAATAATAGCGGCTGGGGAAATGATGAAAGTCAGTTGTATACCAATTCATCCGATAATTTGAAAGTTGAAAATGGAAATCTTGTAATTACGGCTCGCTGTAGAGATTCTAATGCTTGTGGTAAAAGAGACGGATCCATAACATCTGCAAGGATTAACACAAAAGACAAGTTTGAATTTAGATATGGAACTGTCCGAGCTAGAATAAAAACTCCTGAGGGTAGATCTACATGGCCTGCATTTTGGATGTTGGGCGCCAATTTTCCTGAAACTAATTGGCCACTTGTTGGCGAAATAGATGTAATGGAAATGTTCCAGTCTTTCTCTAATACTAGAACTACTCATTCCACACTCCATTGGTTCGACGATACTTTGCCAGCTAGGTCGGGTACACCTGGTCATCAATTTTTCACACAATCGAGGTCTTTTAATGAGCCTCTGACTAATGACTTTCATGTGTTTGAAACACAGTGGGATGAAAATCAAATTATCGGAAGGATTGATGGAGAAATCTATTTTAGAAGAATAATTGATCCATTAACCATGGATGAGTTCTTGAAAAACTTCTTTCTGATTATGAATGTAGCTGTTGATGGAACCCTTGGTGGTGAGCCTGATCAGATAAGGACCACACCTCAAAATATGCTTGTTGACTGGGTTAGAGTTTATGAGAATAGCTCTGATGCAAGTACTATTCCTATTCCCACAAGCAGTTTTGATAGTGGTTTGTTGGTAGATGGAGATTTTGAAGGTGGTACAGGAAGCTGGACTGGAACCGGAGCGAATATATCGTTTGTGAACGGAAACCTTGTAAACTCGGCAAACGTTGCCGTTGCTGGCAATGCTTTTGATGTGAATTTAGGCCAACGGGTTCCAATCATTCGAGGTAGAACCTATTTACTCTCTTTTAGAGCGAGAACAGAAGATAGCCGGACTCTTATTGCAGGAATAGGTCTTAATGAATCACCATTTACAAATGTTGCAAGGCTAACAACGCTAACACCTGAATGGCAAACATTTGAATATACACTTTCGGCCACAAGTTTTGGTGGTGAAAACAGTCGTGTATTTTTTGACATGGGTGCCGATACTGGGCTGGTGTTAATTGACGATGTATCTCTTATAGAAGTGGAGTAGGGTGTGTAAATACCAAGTACTATCCTGAAAATGAACGCTCTTTAAATACTAAAAAACCTGTTCTTTAAATTTAGCGTTTTTATTGACGTTAGCCTCTAGGTGTAAATGTAGTAATTAATAAGTTTTGCTACATAGCATTTCCTCTTTTGTCTAAAAACAAACATAACGATATTGCTTGTTTCATTCAGAAAACCTACCTATTTTTAGTATAAATAACATATACCTTGACTGTTTTTTTTAAGCATGGTAAATATGCTATATAGCAATGACGCTTAAGAAATAGATATGATATCTGTTCTACAAAAAAACGGAGACCCCCAACTATGTCATTTAAATTATCACAAAGACTCTTTAGGAGTTTATTATTCTTCTTACTGTTAATTGGTATAGCCGGTTGTGGCGGCAAAAGCGGAGGTACTGCAGTAGCTATACCTGAGCCTTTTGATGGTGGCCAGATTTCTGATGGTAGTTTCGAGTTTGGATCAGATCAATGGTTTGGTAATGCAGCTAATTTTCAACCTGAGCCTGGTAATGAAGAAAATACAGTTAACTTTGCTGACGTTACTGTAGCAGGTGCCCCTTTCAATGTTAATTTGAGTCAGGTGACACCTATAATTCAGGGTCAGAGATATAGCTTAAGCTTCAGGGGCAGAACGACGGCAGTTGAGAATGCTGAATTCGATGGTGTACAAGCTGCTCGAACTGCAAACACTAGAACAATATTTGCGGGTATTGGTTTAAATGAAGAACCTTTTACTAATACCTCACAAGAAGTAACGCTAACAACCGAATTTCAAACATTTACGCTAACTCTAGATGCGACAAGTTTTGGTGCCGAGAACAGTAGAATATTGTTTGATATGGGTGCTGATACTGGGGTTGTTATTTTAGATGATGTTAATTTGACTTTGGTAGGAGATATTCCGCCTCCATCAGATTTTGATAGTGGCTCTTTAGTAAACGGTGATTTTGAAGCTGAAGGCGGATGGATCGGAAATGCATTTAATATTGTTGAAATAGATGGAAATCGTGTTAACTCGGCTGATATTGAAACCGCAGGTGAACCATTTGCCGTGAATTTAAGCCAAGTTGTAGCAATTGAACAAGGACGTGATTTTAGATTAACGTTTAGAGCTAGAACTGATGGATCGCGTACATTGCTAGCGGGTATTGGTTTGAATGAAGGTGATTTTGCTAACGATTCAAGAGAAGTAACTTTAACTTCTGAATTTCAAACATTTGAATTGGAGCTATCATCAGCAAACTTTGGTAGTGCGAATAGCCGAGTATTATTCGATATGGGTGCTGATACTGGTTTAGTTTTGATTGATGATGTTGTCTTGGAAGTTCTTTCTGGTGGTGCTCCTTCAGGACCCGTTGATCCAGTAGAGCCAGGAGCTGAGTTGTTAAACAATGGTGGTTTTGAGCAAGGTACAGATTTTTGGATAGGAAATGCGGCAAATGTCACTGATGAGCTTTTAGGTTTTGCTGGAACACTTGGAAACTTTGCTAATGTTGAGACAGCAGGTCAGCCATTTGCAGTGAATTTAAGTCAAGTGGTTCCTATTTCTCAGGGTGCTACTTACACATTAACCTTTACAGCATTAACAGATGCTCCTCGCTCTATTATTGCAGGTATAGGTCTAAATGAAGAGCCTTTCACTAATACTTCACAAACTGTTGATTTGACTACTGAATTTACAACATTTACTTTGACGCTAACTGCTGAAGAGTTTGGTGGTGCAAATAGTCGTGTTTTATTTGATATGGGCGCCGAAACTGGTGTCGTAATACTTGATAATGTTTCTTTGGTGTTGGTTGAAGGTGGTGCACCTATTGAGCCAACAGATCCTATTGAGCCAGTTGAGCCAGTTGAGCCAACAGACCCTCCTGTTGTAACGCCTCCAACAACAGGATCATTTGATGATGGTTTGTTGACAAACGGAGATTTTGAAGCTGGTGTAAGTCCGTGGATTGGTAATGCAGCAAATGTTACTGAAGAATTGCTTGGTTTTAATGCGTCTAGAGCTAATTTCGCAAATGTTGAGACGGCGGGTGATGCGTTTAATGTTAACTTAAGTCAAGTAGTCGCTATTACTCAGGGTGATACCTACACGTTAACGTTTAAAGCCAAGTCTGATGGTAATCGTACGATGTTAGCTGGAATTGGTCTTAATGAGGAGCCATTTACAAATAATTCACAGCTTGTAAATCTTACGCCTGATTTCCAAACTTACACATTAACATTAGCTGCAACAGACTTTGGTGGTGCCAACAGTCGTGTGTTATTTGATATGGGTGCAGATACAGGTGTAGTGATTATAGATGAGGTTTCATTAACAAATAATGGCAGTAGTACGCCGGTTAATCCTCCAGTAGATCCAGTTGATCCACCAGTAGATCCAGTGGTGCCAGCAGGCGTTATTTTCTCAGGAGCATTCGGTGGTACGGTTATTAGTGGAGATGGTAATACGTATACTTTCCCAGCAGGTGCTGAAGGGTTTGGTGGATTTGCAAATGAAGATACATCACTTTACCCATTCGCATTTGCTAATGGCGGAAATATTACCTTTACAGCCTCAGCACCTGATGGTGATGTTCCGGTAAAATTCCGATTTGAAAGAGAACCTTTCCCAAATGTAGATCCTCAATTTGAAACAGCTGAAGT
The DNA here is from genome assembly GCA_937974135.1 of uncultured Cocleimonas sp. Lineage (GTDB taxonomy): Bacteria > Pseudomonadota > Gammaproteobacteria > Thiotrichales > Thiotrichaceae > Cocleimonas. Next base: position 5,440 of record CALJIH010000110.1, read on the forward strand.
AGTGATAAGTGGTAATGATGGTACTTATACGGTTGCTATACCACCGCAAGCATCAGAGAATACATTTAGTTCATTCTTGTTGTTTTTAACCTCACGTGACTTACCTGTGACCATTACTGATTTGGTGGTGAACACTAATACAGTAGATCCGGTTGATCCACCAGTAGATCCTGTTGATCCAGTGGTGCCAGCAGGCGTTATTTTCTCAGGAGCATTCGGTGGTACGGTTATTAGTGGAGATGGTAATACGTATACTT
>CALJIH010000111.1 GCA_937974135.1 uncultured Cocleimonas sp.
ACCTATGCGCTTTCAGCGGGGTACTACGATGCATATTATTTAAAAGCGCAAAAGATCCGTCGTTTGGTAAGTGAAGATTTTCAAAATACCTTTAAAAAAGTCGATGTGATTATGGGGCCAGTAGCGCCTGATACTGCCTTCAAACTGGGTGAGAAAACCAGTGACCCGATTAGTATGTTGCTCGGTGATATTTATACTATCGCATTAAACCTTGCAGGGTTACCAGGGATGTCGGTTCCTGCAGGAATGGCTAATAATATGCCAGTGGGTTTACAAATTATCGGCAATTCATTTACCGAATCAAAATTGTTGAATGTCGCGCATCAATATCAGCAAGCAACCGATTGGCATACTCAAATGCCAGCGAACTATTCTTCAAGAGATGCTGTTGGCACTACGGAGGACAAATAACATGGAATGGGAAACAGTTATTGGCTTAGAAATCCACGCGCAACTCTCGACAAAATCTAAATTATTTTCTGGTTCGTCTATCGAATATGGGCAACAACCAAACACACAGGCGAATGAAGTCGATCTGGCGATGCCAGGTGTTTTACCCGTATTGAATACTGAAGCGGTGAGAATGGCGGCTATGTTCGGTTTGGCGATTAATGCACCAATCGGCAAAGGCAATGTATTTGCGCGTAAAAACTATTTTTACCCTGATTTGCCCCAAGGCTATCAAATCAGTCAATTCGATAAGCCGATTGTGGAGCTGGGTTATTTAGATATCACCCTTGAAAATGGTGATACTAAACGCGTTGGCGTAACCCGTGCACATTTAGAGCAAGACGCAGGCAAATCATTACATGAAGATTATGCAGGCATGACGGGTATAGATTTGAACCGCTCAGGTACACCATTGTTGGAGATTGTATCTGAACCCGATATGCGTTCGGCTAAAGAAGCTGTTGCTTACATGAAGAAGATTCATGAGCTGGTGCAGTATCTAGGAATCAACGACGGTAATATGCAAGAAGGTTCGTTCCGCTGTGATGCCAACGTTTCGGTGCGCCCAAAAGGGCAAGAAGAGTTTGGAACACGCGCTGAGCTAAAAAATATTAACTCGTTTAAATTTGTGGAGCGTGCAATCAATATCGAAGTCGAACGCCAAATCGATATTATCGAAGAGGGTGGTGAAGTGGTTCAAGAAACCCGCCTTTATGATCCTGATAAAAACGAAACACGTTCAATGCGTTCAAAAGAAGAAGCCAATGACTACCGCTATTTCCCTTGCCCGGATTTATTACCCGTCGAAATTACGGATGAGTTTTTGGCTTCGGTTAAGAAAGACCTACCAGAATTACCAGCCGTTAAATTTGAGCGTTTTGTAAAAGAGTACGATCTCACTGACTACGACGCAGGTGTGTTAACAGCAAGTCGTTCCACAGCTGATTATTTTGAAGTGGTGGCTAAAGCCTGCGGTGAACCAAAACTAACCGCAAACTGGATCACTGGTGAATTATCAAGTCACCTTAACGCGAATGATTTAACCATTGATGCATCTCCAGTAAATAGCGATATGCTTACAGGTTTAATAAAACGTATTGCGGATAACACCATTTCAGGGAAGATCGCAAAACAAGTCTTCGAAGCGCTTTGGAATAAAGAAGGCGGCGAAGATGAAACTGCGGCTGATAGCATTATAGAAAGCAAAGGCCTCAAACAAATAACAGACTCAGGAGCTATCGAATCATTAATCGATGAGATTATCGCGAATAACACCGCACAGGTAGAACAATACCGTGGTGGTAAAGAACAAGTATTTGGTTTTTTTGTAGGTCAAGTAATGAAAGCTTCGCAAGGTAAAGCGAATCCGGCTCAAGTAAATCAAATGCTTAAAGAAAAACTGAGCAGTTAATTCTTAATTTATCGTTTCTTCGATCTAGATAAATCCAAAACCAGTCAAAAGTAGGGGGGTGTCTTCTCTGGCTTTATCGAACCTATTTATAATTAAAATAAACATAATTTATTGTAAAAAACAATAGCATGATTATTTCTTATTTTATGAACTAATTGTTATAAATATACGACTATTAGTTGAGGTACTGATTGCGTCCATGCAAAGTATATGTTGCCACTCTATAAGTATTTACTCTGTGTCTACCTATCCATACCTCTGGTCTACATCAAACAGAACTTAGGGAAATTGTTTGATTATTCTCGACTGAATAATTAATACAATGGGAGATTGTTCGGGTAATGGATACCACTACAAAAGAAATAACTGTTTTTTTATATACAGTAGAAGAAATAATGAAAAAAGGTGGTCCAGATTTATCTGACTATGATTATCTTCTAGAAACCTCAGAATCTCTAATGAATAGCGAAATTGGTCTTTCTGATTCCAATAGATTATTTGAAATAATTAAACCAATTTTAACTGAAGATTGTGTTGTAGGGTTCTCATACTTAAAACCTCATGGGTATACAGGTGATTTTGAAATTATTGACAGAATGTATCAAAAATGGAAGTCACCAAATTCTGATAAATATCATAAATGGGATTTATTTTTTCATAGCCTTCATTCAGTTAGAGCAGTAAGAAATAGAAAACAATATTTAGTAAACGAATTAAATTCTTTAACTTCTAGAATTGAAAAACCTACAGTATTAGATTTGGCAAGTGGTCCTTGTACAGATTTATATGAGTTTTTTATACAAAATCCACATTCGAAAGCGCATATAGATTGCTTAGATATGGATGAAAAGGCTATTGAATATGGATCTGGAGTCTGTGATAACTATATCGATTCAATTTCTTTCATAAATAGAAATGCATTTAGATACAGGCCAGATAAAGAATATGATTTGATTTGGTCTGCTGGATTGTTTGATTATTTTACTGATAAGTTATTTATCAGGTTATTGTCAAATATGTATAAATTACTTGCCGAAAATGGGAAATTAATTATTGGGAATTTTTCAAATTACAATCCTAGTCGTGGAGCAATGGAGCTGTTTGGGCAATGGTATCTTCATCATAGAAGTGAAAATGAATTGATTGATTTAGCAGTAAAAGGTGGAATTCCAAGAGATAAAATAAATGTATTTTCAGAAGATATAGGTGTGAATCTCTTTTTGCACTTAGAAAAGTAGTTATTTGCTTATAAAAAAGTAATGCCTTTCATCTGATATATATTCATAAAACTAAGTGTATACGTTAATTTCACTGTTATACAAAAAAATTTAAGCTCTTACAAAAGAGTAACAATTATAAAAAAAACAAAAAATGATGTTTTCTAATAAAAATAAAGAAATAAATAATGAAACAGATGAAGAATATCATCTGTTCTTAAAAGATGAAAAAATCAGACTAACTCGACTATTAAGCTGTTTAGGTTTTTTGCTTTATGGTGCTTTTGTTTTCGTCGATTATTTTGCTCTCAAATCTGCTTTTGGAACAGCTGTTTATATACGTATGATTGCTATTTCGGTCATGCTTATTACTTTTTTGTTTACTTATCATAATAACTTTATTAAATATTATACATTTGCACTTACGACTAATTTCTTGATTGCAATTGCTGGCGTGGATTACATGATTTATGTATCGTTGCCATCTGATCATGCCTATGTGTCATATTTTGCTGGTTTAATGATAGTCATGTTAGCGCTTTATTCTTGGACTTACCTTAAACCGTTTATAACTTCTATTATCTCGATTATTGTAATCGGGGCATACATAGGTATAGAGTTTTATGGTAAAGACCTTACTTCAAGTGATAGAACTGCTGAAGTTATAACTAATCTATTTTATTTAAGTAGTGCATTAATTTTTGGGTTTTTCGCTCAAATACAAAGGGATAATTATTTACGTCAAAATTTCTTTCTTCAAAGAT
>CALJIH010000112.1 GCA_937974135.1 uncultured Cocleimonas sp.
GCTGAATAATTCTCAAGCACCACATAGCCAAAGGCTTCTTTGTTTTCAAAGTAATGGTAAAACGAGCCTTTGGGGACGTTTACCTTTTTCAGAATTTGATCTAATCCAGTATTGATAAAACCCTGTTCGGTGAGTAATTCCATACCGCAACGAATCAATGCTTCGCGCGTATCTTCATAGCCTAAACCACCTTTTGGAGGACGACCGCGTTTACGAGGAGCTTGAGGCTGTTGGTTTGTTTGACTCATTTTAGTATTTATAGACCGATCGTCTAATAAAGTCAAAAACAATTTACTAAAGAACTTTGTTAGACTGTATTTACGCTATTTTCTTGGAATAACTATGTTGACATTAAGCATTATCGGTTGCGGCAATGTAGCTAAAACACTGGCTTATTTATGGCATCAAAAAGCTGACATTGAGATTAAAGATGTGGTGAATCGGTCTCAAGAAAGCGCCAATGCATCGGTGACATTTATTGGTGCAGGAAATGCTTTGGGTTCGCTACAGAATATTCGCCAAGCAGATATTTATGCCATAGGTTGTGGTGATGACCACATTGAGACTTGTTTAGATGCATTGTTAGAACAAAACGTCGTAAAGGAAAACACCACAGTATTTCACTTTAGCGGGGCGAAAAGTTCAGCGGTATTAGATAAAGCAAAACAACTAGGTGCAAATTGCGCGAGCTTGCATCCCGTAAAAAGTTTTGCTGATCCGCGTGATTCAATTAACACCTTTTCAAATACCTATTGTGGTCTGGAAGGTGATAAAGATGCTTGCGATATTTTGTCCAAGCTTATTAAAACAATCGGTGGGCATAGCTTTAATGTTAAAACTGACAAAAAGTTGATATATCACGCGGCCAGCGTTTTCGCCTGTAATTATTTAACGGTATTGCAGGAACTCAGCATCAATGCATTTCAGCACAGCGGCGTCGAGCGTGAGCTAGCAATGAAAATTCTTGAACCCATTGTCAAAGAAACCAGCAGTAATATTTTTAAATTTGGAACAGCCAATGCATTAACAGGACCTATAGCCCGAGGAGATCACCAGCTTGTAACTAAACAATTAGAAGGGGTCTCAGCTTGGGATAATGATGCCGCTGAAGTTTATCGTTTATTAGGAAAATTGAGTGTGGAGTTATCTGATCTAAAAGGGGCAAGTGAAAAAGAAAAGTTGGCACTTTTAAGAAAACTACTGAGTTGAATATATAAAACACATAAAAGTAGGGGGGTGTCTTTTTAAGTATTATTTGAGAGATACGCTATAGTTATTTACTAGTCAGGCATTAAATGTTCTGAGTAGGAGAAGCGCGTATCAAACAAACTATGCAAGATTGGCATCTGTTCCAAGATTTAAACGAAGAACAGATTCAGAGTCTTCTGGATAAAACTCAAAAAAGACAATACCAACCCGGTGATTATATCTGTACTCAGGGTGAGATCGGTGAAAGCCTATTCATCATCGAATCGGGGCGTGTCGAAATGCGTGTTACTCAATCAGATAACACAGAAAAAAATCTAAATATTTTAACCCAAGGAGACCATTTTGGAGAAATGGCTTTGCTTTCAGATGGCATTCGTACTGCCTCTGCGATTACCTTAGGTAATGTTGAAATTCTTGAAATAACAAAAGAAGATTTTTTTGTCTTACTAAGAGAAATACCGCCATTATCTGTCAATTTAAGCAGAACCATCAGCGGTTGGCTTCAAGATGAATTAAAAGGCAAACACTCAAGAAAAAAACTCAACCTAATTTCATTGATTCATAGTTGTGAGATAAGCGCTCATTTTGCAGCTCAAGTGGTTGAGTTCTTTATCCAAAAAAATACGAAAATTGCCGTCTTTAGTGATCGCGAACACTATTGGAATGCATTAAATATAGACGCTACTCAAATTAATTTTGAATCTATTAAAAAAGCACAAAAACAGCTTATAAAAGCCGCTGAGTCCACAGATCATGTATTTGTTGATATGAGTTTTGAAACTACCGGAGCATTAGCTTTAGCAGAACAGTGCGAACGTAATTGGTGCTTTATTGAACAACGTGCAGATGCGAAAAATACTCTGGCAAAAATTGATTATTTATTCAGTGAGAATGGTGCGATTGCAGAAAAAACACAATGGATTTGGGTACAACAGTCATCAACAAGTTTAGCACCAGTCATCAGCTCAACATCAGCACCTAAACTCCAACAATTACGAATTCAATACCAAGCGCATACTGACGGCAAATATAGTTTATTAAAACGAGATCTTACACGTTTATATCACGCGGCAAACAACGTGCAAGTTGGAATAGCATTAGGCGGCGGTGGAGCTAGGGCGTTTGCGCATATCGGGGTGCTAAGCGCTTTAGCAGATAATGATATTTATTTTGATCGAATTGCCGGCACTAGTGGTGGTGCCTTAATTGCAGCATTTAATGCATGCGGTTTTGAGCGTGAATACATCCTAAAATTATTCGAAGTTGGATTAAAACCACCCAAATGGATCAAATACATTCCACAAGGAAACAAATGGTATTTACTGGTGTTATTTCGTTTCGGATTGATGGGAAAACGCTTGAGACAAGCTTATGGCGAAGACACTGACTTCGAGCAATTGTTATTGCCTACACACATCATTGCAACTGACCTCATTAGTGGCAAAGAAGTTGCTAGAGATAGCGGAAATGTCGCCGATAGCGTACATGAAAGTATGAATCATCCATTACTAGGTTTACCGTTATTACGCGATGGTCAAGCCATGGTGGACGGCGGTATTTTAAACAATGTACCCAGTTCGGTACTCAGAAAAAATGGTGCTGATTACATTATTTCAGTCAGTATTGGTGCGCAATTACAGAATTCTTTTGCTAACAATACCAGCCAAACCAAACGCTCAGAAATGAAAAAAATGGGCATGTTTAGCACGCTGTTTCGAGTACTGGAAGTTGGGCAGCATGGACTTGAGAATGTTTATGAAAAGAATAGCGATTTTTTAATATTGCCCGATACGTCTGAATATCAATTTGAAGATTTCAGCAAAGATATAGAATTACTCAAGCTAGGCTACGACACCACAATCGAATTGATGCCAGAGCTCAAAGCCAGCTATTTAGCTTTTTTAGAAGACACCTAAACAACACTGAATATTATTTAAAAAGACACCCCCCCACTTTTGAATGATATTACGTTTTTGTCGTTTAAAAACGTAAATAGAATTTATGCAAAGCTCGAGGGTTTTAAATAAAACAACTATAGATAAGAGTTAGAAACTCGATGGCCTGTGTTGAATCTCTGGGTGTGCTTTGAAGTGAGCAATTGCATCATCAATATCTTCAAGCATATTGTTTTTGTCCTTACCCAAAACTCCTTTTAATACCAGGTGATTAGATACGTGATCGCTTCTAAATATCGATTGATTTAATTCAGTATGTTGAATAAACGAACGCATTTCTACGCATAATTCAGCGGTATTTAGTGGGGTAAAATCATTATCAAAACCCTGTTCTATTTTGCCTTCTTGGCTATGGTCAAATAATACTAAAGT
>CALJIH010000113.1 GCA_937974135.1 uncultured Cocleimonas sp.
AAAAATCAAACGTTTCTTTGATGATAATGTTCTGGCCAACTCCAATTCTAATATCGAAGATACAGAACACAGGGTTCGCTTAGCCATGGCGTCTTTAATGATAGAAGTAGCTGAATCTGATTATCATGATGCCCCTGAAGAACGCGAATCAGTGCTAAACATCGTCAAAGAATCGTTTGATTTAACAGATGCTGAAACGAATCAAATTGTAGAATTAGCCCGACAAGAGCATGCTGATTCTATTGATTACTTTCAATTTACTAGTCTTATCAATCAACACTATTCCGCAGCCCAACGAATAGAATTGATTAAAAAACTCTGGCAAATCGCCTTTGCTGACCACGTTTTAGATAAGCACGAAGAACACGTTATCAGACGTATCGCAGATCTAATCCATGTAGCGCACAGTGATTTTATGAAAACAAAATTGAAGGTACTCAATAGCAAACAAGCTAGATAGTTTTCAATTTAGTCGCAATTAGAAAAACCAAAGCTGACTTTCTAAACTACACTGAGATTACTTCTTATCATGGGTAGTTGCTGTGTATTATTTTATAAGGTCATTGCGTTGAACGCGGAACTTGCGAAACCTGATCGTATAGGATTCGCAATTGCTATATTGATGTTAGGCATGATTACTGTCACGGCATCTGATCTTATTGCTAAAGTCATTATTCCTTATGTTTCTGTTTGGCAATTATTGCTATACAGATCTGCAGTAGGTTTGGTCATTTTATTTGCTGCACTGTTTGTTGTAAAAAAATTACCTGCTATTAAAACCATTAACTTTGGAGCCGTAGTCTCGCGCTCTTTGTTAATGAATTCCTGCTACATCTGCTTTTATCTCGCCCTTGCTAAAATTCCGATAGCATTAACCGCAGGTGCATTCTTTACCGGGCCTTTGTTTATGGTTCTGTTATCTCGAGTTATGTTAGGAGAAACTTTTGGCATTTGGCGAACAGTCAGTCTGCTAGGTGGATTTATCGGTGTAATACTAATTTTACAACCCACCTCGATAGATTTTGATCCTCTTATGATTTTGGCGTTATTGAGTGCGTTTTTATATGCCTTAACCCAAGTTTTCACCCGAAAATACTGCAAAAAAGAAGATCCGACCGCCATGTCATGCTGGCTTACTATCACCTTTTTTATCACTGGTGCAACGGGTTCAATTGTTCTTTGGTTATTTCCGAATTTAGTTGGTGAAGTTTTTATTAATCGCCCTAACGTACTTTTATCTCAAACACCCTTTCTAATCGTTTGTTTCCTGGGCTTGTGCAGTATTATTCTTCATTACGCTCTTTCTGCAGCTTATCAAAACGCTCCGTCGAGCTTGCTCGGTCCATTAGAATATATATATCTGCCCTTGGCAGCTATTGGGGGTTTTCTGTTTTTTGACGAAATTCCTAATTTAACTGCTTTTATTGGAGTAGGTATTATAGTCATCGCTGGACTTATTGTTGCCTGGAGAAAAGATGCTTAGTATTTGCTTAAATCATAAATTTGATAAATTTAGTTTATCTCTAAGGAGATACAACTTTCCAAAAGTGTTACCTAAAATTTGCTAAATTTATTCGCATTTTGCCTCTAATATAATAGCTAAACTGAGCGTTTTTAGGCAAAAACTGAAAGTCTAAATATACGACACTGATTAGCAAAATTTATCGCATTGTTTGATTTTTAAGCAACCTTGCTAGAAATTAATTTACAATATGCTATTCTTAATACCATGTATTTTTATAAGTTTATTTAAATTTATGATCTTACGTCAGGATTAATTTTTTTATTTTAGAAAATAAACACGTTATGTGACTGATCTTGAAATATTTTTTATAGTTAAAGAGGTTCCCAGAAATGGCAACAGGTACAGTTAAGTGGTTCAACAGCAGTAAAGGTTTTGGCTTTATTGCACCCGATGATGGCAGTGATGATGTGTTTGTTCATTATAATTCTATCCAAATGGAAGGATATAAATCTTTGGAAGAGGGACAAAAAGTGAATTTTGAAACAGAAGATGGTGCTAAAGGCCCAGCTGCTGTAAATGTAACTGCCGCTTAAAAAAGGTACATTTTTCAAATTCATAAAAAAACATCGCCATGCGATGTTTTTTTATGCCTAAATTTTAAAGATTTTAATTACTTTTCCCAAGTATCTCTTAAACCAATGGTTCGGTTAAAGACTAGTTTCTGTTCTTCTAAATCCTTATCGACATCAGAATCTTTATCTAAAAAATAATAACCTTCACGCTCAAACTGATAAGGAATATCTGTTCTTGGTGCTTGCAAACTCACTTCTCCTTTACAACCGGTAAGTACTTCTAAGCTATTCGGATTGATTGATTCCAAATGATCTTTGCCACCAGCATCTGGAGCAACATCATTGTATAAACGATCGTACAAACGCACTTCGCAATCCACATTTTGAATTGCTGAAACCCAATGTATAACACCTTTTGGTTTAATACCATCGGCTGGGTTATTACCTAGTGTTCCTTCGATAATGCGTGCTTTGACTTCAATGATTTCACCATTTTTATCTTTAACCGCCTCATCAGCTTCGATCACATAAGCGTTACGTAAGCGCACGCGTTTACCAATCACTAAACGCTTGTATTTCTTATTCGCTTCTTCTCTAAAATCTTCTTTATCGATGTAGATTTCACGATCAAAGATCAACGTTCTGGTTCCCATTTCTTCATTCTGTGGATGATTAGGAGCGACTAAATAATCGGTGCTATTCTCCTCAGGTACGTTCCACAAAGTGACTTTTAATGGACGCAAAATACACATGGCACGCGGTGCATTTTCATTTAAATCTTCACGAATTGAGAATTCCAGCTGACTCATATCGACGACACCATCTACGCGAGTAACACCAGTGCTTTCGATGAAGTTTCGGATTGATTGCGCTGTGAAACCGCGACGACGCATACCTGAGATTGTCGGCATACGAGGGTCATCCCAACCATTGACAATATTTTCATCAACCAGTTGCTTCAGCTTACGCTTACTCGTCACCAAGTAATTAACATTTAAACGCGAGAACTCATACTGTCTTGGAATAGCCGGTACCGGCAGATTCTCAATAAACCAGTTATACAAGGGTTGGTGCTCTGCGAATTCAAGCGTACACACCGAATGAGTGACACCTTCGATTGCATCGCCTTGACCATGCGCATAGTCGTATGATGGGTAAATATGCCATTTATCACCTGTTTGGTGATGCGCCATGTTTTTAATCCGATAAATAATCGGATCACGCATGTGCATATTGCCATGCGCCATATCAATTTTGACACGCAAAGAACGCGCACCATCTTCAAATTCACCATCGCGCATGCGTTCAAATAGATCTAAATTTTCTTCTACACTACGATCTCGAAACGGACTATTTTTTCCTGGCTCCGTTAAAGTGCCTCGATATTCACGCGTTTCTTCTTGGGTTAAATCACAAACATAAGCCTTTCCTTCTTTGATTAAGTGCACTGCCCAATCATATAGCTGATCGAAATAGCCTGAGCTAAATTTAACCTCATCCGCCCATTCGAATCCCAACCACTTCACATCTTCTTTGATTGATTCAACATATTCCACGTCTTCCTTCGCAGGATTGGTATCATCAAAACGAAGATTACATTGACCACCATATTTTTGTGCCAAACCAAAATTCAAACAAATAGACTTTGCGTGACCGATATGCAAATAACCATTTGGTTCCGGTGGAAAACGCGTTTGCACTTGTTTGGTTTTGCCACTTGCCAAATCTTCTTCGATTACTTTCTCGATAAAATTTAAAGGTTTTTCAGTATCAGTCATTTTCAATTGCTTTTAATTAGTTAACTTTTTATCAATGAAGGATTAGAACGTCATGCCGACGACTTGTCCAGTGCATTTAGCGTAAATCATAGATAAAAAAGACACCCCCCTACTTTTAAAGGGTTTGTAGGATAATTTGATAAGCGTTTACTTATTCTGTGCCGCCAAACGTGCTTCTAACTGTTCCAAACGCAGCATGATCGCTTCGGTGTTTTCACTAATAGTACGCAATTCGGAAACCTCACCTTCATCATTTTCAAGGTTATACGCATTCTGTTCAGACTGCATACGTTCAATCACGATACCAATCATCATATTCAAAAACACAAAGGCGTTGAGGAATATAAACGATAAATAAAACATCCAGGATAAAGGATACACTTCCATGGTTTCATACATGACATCGGTCCAATCTTCAAAGGTGACTACCCTGAATAGAGTCAACATAGATACAGCGATATCACCCCAAAGGGTTTTGTTAATGCTTTCAAATAAGAAACTGCCCACCGCAGCATAAATATAAAACATGATAAACATCAATAACAGCACATAACCCATCGGTGGTAAGGCTTTGAGCAAAGCAGAGATTAGAATTCGTAACTCAGGAATAAACGAAACCAATCGTAACACCCTGAAAACTCTGATTAATCTTGCGAGTAATACCATTTCAGAATTATCAATTGGGATTAAACTAGCGGCGACAATCAAGGTATCAAATACATTCCAGCCTTTTTTGAAAAAGCTCAAATTATGACCCTGTGCGATAAAGCGGACTACAATTTCAAATAAAAACAAATAGGTAATCGCAACATCTAAAAACTCTAAAATTCTTAAATATGTGGGATCAATATCATACGTTTTAACGCCAATTAACAGCGCTGACAAAATAATTACAGTGATTATGAAAATCTGAAATAATTTATTTTCATTAATTGTAAATAGAATGTTTTTAATCGATTTAGCTGGCATCTGAGACTCATTGTTTTTAAGGCGACGAAATTATAAACGATATAAACCAAGTAGCCGTAAAGATTTAATAAAACTGTGCGGATTTAATAGACAAATCAAGATAGATAAGATTCCATCAAAACCTCCAAAAGTGGGAGGGTGTCTTTTTTTAAATATTTAGGGAGTAAAACTAAATTAGGCAAAAATTGAAATTATGACTACGCTTAACATATGAAATTCAGCGTTCAACTTTCCGCATATTACCCAGACAAATCTTACGGTGGTGATCGTATTTATAACGATATGCTGGAACAGGCGATATTAGCCGACAAGCTCGGTTTTGATGCTGTTTCAATCACCGAACATCATCTGATCAATATACTGATGATGCCTGCTCCGCTGATTTTTGCCGTTAAGATTGCAGCACACACCAAAAACATCAAAATTTTAACCTCTATTGCAGTACTCCCTTTACATGATATGCGCACCTATGCGGGGGAAATTGTGGTTGCCGATATATTTACTGAGGGTCGTTTGATGTTGGGGGTTGGCCGAGGAGCCTATGCCTTTGAAATGGAACGCATGGGTGTACCTATGGATTCGACCCAAACCAAATTTAATGAATCCTTAGATGTACTGCAAGCACTCCTCAGCGAAGAAGAAGTCTCTTGGGATGGCGAATACTATAACTTTGAACCGTTAACGATTATGCCAAGGCCCGTGAAACGAGGTGGCCCGCAAATGATGATGGCGGTGATGAATCCTGAAGGAATCTATCACTGTACTAAACGAGGCTTTCACATCCAAACCACACCTTTGGCAGGTAATCACCAATTATTGATTGATCAAGTAGATGCGTTTAATCGTGCCAAAAATGAAAGTCAAGATACAAACCAAGCGCTTACATTAAGCTTATCGCGCGTTGCATTTGTGGCTAAATCTAAACAAGACAGTGATGAAAAAAATGCACTCGCCTATGATTATTACAAACGCTTCGATAACGTTTTCACCGGCCCTGGTGAAGTTGATGCTGGTATGATAAGACCATTAGACAGAGAGCAAAGTGCTGAGGACTTGGCAGAGAGTTTATTAATATGTACTCCCGATGAAATGATTGAGCAACTCCAAGTCTATTCCGATCTTGGCATAGATCGCGTGATTTTAAACATCAACTTCGGTGCATCGCAAGCGGATATTCTAGAATCAATTGGAACCTTTGCCACTAAAGTCATGCCTCATTTTAATCATGACAGTCCAAAATCATGAGTGCCGTAGAATGTAGCTATCAAATCAGTGGTTCAGGACCAGCGCTGTATATGGTGCATGGTATTGGCGCACGCAAAAGCACTTGGAATGACATTATCGCCGCCCTAGAAGATTCATTCACTTGCGTTAGCTATGATTTACGCGGTCATGGCGACAGCCCTATCCCACCAACACCGTATACCTTAGAGCAACTGGTAGAAGATTTAGAAGCCTTACGCACTAAGTTAGGCCACGAAAAAATTCATATTATTGGGCATTCACTAGGTGGCATGATTGGCCCTGCCTATGCACAGGCTTTTCCAGATAAAACCTTAAGTGTCGGCTTACTAAGCACTGCCGCTGGCAGAACCGAAGACGATAAAAGCAAACTCAAAAAGGTTGGCAAAGCGATGGAAAAAAGTGGGGTCATTCCTGTTCTGAGTACATTTGTGGAGCGTTGGTATACAGATGCTTTTATTGAATCTAGTCCTGATAAAATTAAAGCGCGCCTAAAACAAGTCGAAGATACCCCTACAGACGTATTCTTAAGTGTCTTTTGGATATACGCGTGCACTGAAATGGCGCCATGGTTAAAGCAAGTAACGTGCCCATGTCTAGTGCTTACAGGAGAACTAGACGGTGGCTGCAATCCGCGTTTAAACGAATTCATACACTCACAGCTTCCTGATTCCGAACTTATTATTCTAGAAAATCTAAAGCATTCCATTTTAATTGAAGCCCCTGAACGCGTTTCCAGACCTTTGAGAAAGTTTCTGTTAGCGCTTTGAAATTAGTACTAATTACATACTAAAAGAGGGGGGGTGTCTTTTATCTAACAACTATCTGCTTATGGAAAAAAAGGCTACAGAATGCAGCCTTTTCTATTGAATCAATGTATTCGCAAAACTTACAAACCAGACAAATGCCCAGATTTTATCCAGACTTGAGCACCCTCTTCTCCAGCTACCACCTTAAAATCATAGTTATCAGGCACTCTCAGCCACGAATGTTGACGTAGCGTATCTCCACCCTCATTGAAACCACCTTTCAAGACTAATAATTCAGCACCGCCATCGGTGTTAAGTGATATTTCGGCGTTTGCATCCCAATATTCGATGCGCACATCTTCATCTTCATCTTTAAATAGAGGCGATATGCTCACACCCTCTCGATTTCGGTCTGCAACAGAACCTAATTTAGCGATATCGGCATGCACAAAAGTACGATCATCAGGATTAAATTGCGCGAGCTTGACGAATATCACGCAACCATCTTTCGAACCTGGTTGATGCTTCGAAGTGGGTGGATTGCGTATATATGATCCTGTCGGCCAATTACCGTAATCATCTTCAAAGATACCATCTAACACGATAAACTCCTCACCACCCGTATGAACGTGAGGTGAGAAGTGACTTTCAGGTGCATAACGCACAATCGTAGTAACGCGATCTGCTTCATTATCAATTCGATCAAGTCGACGACGATCGACACCAGCCATGGGTGATGTCTGCCACTCAATTTCATCGCTGTGTAACATCACACGTTTTGAAAAATCTGCATTCACGTCCATCGTTTTATCCTCCTAAAGCAACTACACTTGGTCTTGCAGCAACACGCGCGCGCCACTCAGCAAGGTTTTTATAATCATCCGATATATCAACGCCAGCAAAATCAGCAAAGCCTAGGCCTACAAAAGCAGTAATATCTGCCATAGAGAAGTTTTCACCTGCTACGTATTGGTTATCTGCTAATACTTTATCAAAATATTGCATACCTTCTAAAGCTCTTTCTTTTTGGGCATTTCCCCAATCAGCATTTTGATTTTTTTCTAACTCAGGACCTAAGCCCGCTGTAGCATGATGAAAGTAATCTCCTACTGCATCCATCAAATATTGTTCACCACGACGCTGCATCATGTGTACTACCGCTTTTTCTTTGGCAGTAGAACCTGTAAGCGATGGTCCGTCGAAGTTATTATCGATGTATTCAGTGATCGCAGTACACTCTGAAACACAGGTACCACAATCTAATTCCATTAAAGGGACAGTTGCACTAGGGTTTTTAGCGACAAAGTCTTTATCAAGATGGCCCCCATTAGGCACATCAACTTCAACGAATTCTACTTGATCTGTTGCATTCTTTTCATTTAATGCAATACGAACACGTGCTGGGTTTGGAAAAGCAGCAAAATCATAAATTTTCATAATAAAGGATCCTATTAATAATATGTTGATAAAAGAGAACTCTATTTTTTATAGAGTTGTTATATTTTGTCTACCTATCGGTAGGTAGACAAAATATAACAACATGACTAATCCGAGTCAAATATTAATTTCATTAATTAAACTCTTTGTTTGAATCCTTCTCTCTAATAAATAAAAAAAACAGATCGGTAGACGATCACTTGAATATTAAAGATTGCAGATAAACACTTCCCAAAAGAGAATATAAAAGAGGGAAAAGTGGGGGGGTGTACTTCGACAAGCTCAGCATAAAAATTCGACATACTTCGACTAAGCTCAGTACAAGAGCTCAATAGAACAGTCTTTTTTAGATTAAAGCTAAGTTAAAATTTATCCATTATTTATCAGCACTTTAATTAGTTTACGCTGGGCATTTAGCCTAACTTGACCATTTTCAACACGATCTAGAAGAATAGCTCCTTCTAATCCTGATAACACGATCTGAGCTAAAGTTTCTGGACTATAAGCTGAATCGATTTGATCTTTATGGTTTTCAAAATGAACGGACAACCAATTCTCGAGTATTTTAAAATAATTACTCAATAAGCTGCGATTGGCATCATTTAACATGGCGACTTCAGCCGCCATCATTCCGCACAAACAGAATTTTTTTGCTTTTACGACATCTTCAAATATTTTTATAAAAGCATCAATGGTATCGCTTAGTGACAGTTGTTTTTTATCTATAGCATTGAGCATTTCTACAAAACTATCGGTATAGCTTTCTATTAAACTGGCTGCTAGATCGGCTTTTTCAGGAAAATAGTAATGAACACTTGAAGATTTTACCCCTACTTGATCAGCAAGCGTTCTAAAACTCAGGTTTTGCAAACCAGAACGTTGAACCGCATCGATAGCTACTTTTTTAAGTTCTTTGCGTTTATTAGTCAATGATAATCATCCTAAAGTTATGACGCAGTAAATATAACACAACTGTCTACCAGTAGATAGACGATATAAGATACACAAAAATAATGTAAATATATTATTTCAATTTAATAACGCACAAAAGTGGGGGGGTGTCTTTCTCAATCCTTTAACATGGACTTTGCATAAATTCCTCAAGCATCCAAACTTGTCAATCCACCCATATAAGGCAATAAAACTTCAGGTATACGAATACTGCCATCAGCTTGCTGATAGTTTTCAACAATGGCCACTAAAGTACGCCCTATAGCTAAACCAGAACCATTAAGCGTGTGTAATAACTCAGGTTTATTGGTTTCAGGATTACGGTAACGCGCTTGCATTCGTCGTGCTTGAAAGTCACCCATATTTGAACAAGATGAAATCTCGCGATAAGCATTTTGAGCAGGCACCCATACTTCAAGATCATAGGTTTTGGTAGACGAGAATCCAGTATCGCCCGCGCATAAAATAATTTTTCGATACGGTAATTCTAATTTTTCTAAGATGATTTCTGCATTTCGAGTGAGTTCTTCTAAGGCATCATTTGACTCTTCAGGTTTAACAAAATGCAATAACTCTACTTTTTCAAACTGATGCTGACGAATCAAACCACGTGTATCTTTTCCGTATGAACCCGCCTCTGACCTGAAACATGGCGTATGTGCCGTAAACTTCATCGGCAATTTAGCGGCATCCGTAATTTCATCGCGTACAATATTGGTCACTGGTACTTCTGCGGTTGGAATTAAATAGTAGTTTTGATCACCTTCAAGCTTAAACAGATCTTCCGCAAATTTAGGTAACTGCCCTGTTCCGTACAAGCTATCTTCGTTAACAATATACGGTACATAAATTTCTTGATAGCCATGTTCACCTGTATGCGTATCCAACATGAATTGGATCAAAGCGCGATGCATGCGCGCCATACCCGCACGCATTACAATGAAACGTGAACCAGTAAGCTTAGCGGCCATTTCGAAATCCATCCAACCATTGCTCAAACCTAAATCAACATGATCTTTTATTTCAAAATCAAAATTTGGAATTTCACCCCATTTGCTGACTTCTACATTTTCATCTTCACTTTTACCGTCGGGTACGGCTTCGTTTAAGATATTTGGAATCCCAGATACGATGCCATCTATCTCAGTTTGCAGCTCTGCAAGTTCATCTTCAGCCGCTTTTAACTTATCTCCTAGATCAGAAACTTCTGCTAAAAGTGGTTGGATATCTTCACCACTCGCTTTTGCTTTACCGATATTTTTTGAGCGTGTATTACGTTCGTTCTGTAATTCTTGGGTAGCACTTTGCAGTGTTTTTCTTTTATCTTCTAATGCTTGGAAAGTAGCAGTATCAATGTCAAAACCACGTCTTGCTAATTGTTTTGCAACGGCATCAATATCGTTTCTGAGAAGTTTAATATCTAACATTTTTTATCACTTTGTTTTATGTTTGAATCCCACGCATACAAGGGACAAAGCCTCGCTACGGACAGTGTGAGAAGTTTATAAGGGTTCTTGGTTTAAGTCGATTAAATTTGAATGGATCAAATCTTGGTTTTTGAGATCTTTGCACGAAAGTATGACGAGTGAGAAATAAGTGTAATTTTTCTGATTTTTCATAAAGAAGAGGATAATAGCAGGGCTATTGACCGATTTTTTAGGAGAAAACAGGAGAATTAAAGCTATTTCTATCCGTCATTTCTTTCGTGCAAAGGTCTCTTTCTATACTTAACTTATCGATTTACCGATAATAACGCCTAACCAAACGGCCAAAACACTCAATGATACACTGATAAACATATTTAAAAATGCACGTAAATTATGACCTTGCTCAAATAGATTTAGAGTATCCATCGAGAACGTAGAAAAGGTGGTAAAAGCGCCTAAAAAACCTACAAAAACACCTAACTTTAATAATGGGTCAAGTTCCAAACGTTCTACAAGAATCATCGCTAATAAACCCATAACAAATGATCCGATTACATTTACGCTAAGCGTTCCATAAGGAAAAGCAGAACCAAATTTATCTGTAACCTTATTCGAGAGTAAAAAACGAGCCATTGCACCTAGGCCGCCACCGAACATTATTACCAATAATTGAGCTACGCTATTAGACAAACCTGATCCCCAAAATTAAACTTTAGTTTACCATTAAAACTGATAAAAAGAATTAGCAGAGAGCTAGGCATAAGGTTAGAATATGGTATGGCAATTGATGGCGACACACGAAATACTCTAATTTTTCAGCTCAGTGAAATACTGCCTGAGCAGTTTTTATTAACCACCAACGAAGACATGAAGCCCTATGAGTGCGATGGTCTTTCAGCGTATCAAAGATTACCCGTTGCAGTTGCTTTGCCTGAAACGATTGAGCAAGTGCAACAGATTGTAAAAATCTGCTCGCAATTAAAAGTACCTGTCGTTGCCAGAGGCGCAGGCACAGGTTTATCAGGTGGAGCACTTCCCCACGAAGGTGGAATAATATTAGGCTTATCTCGTTTCAATAAAATTCTTGAAATTGATGTTAAAAATCAAATGGCACGCGTGCAACCTGGCGTTAGAAATTTAGCTATTTCAGAAGCGGCTAGGCCTTTAGGCTTTTACTATGCGCCAGATCCATCATCACAAATAGCTTGTTCAATTGGCGGCAATGTTGCTGAAAATGCGGGTGGCGTCCATTGTCTTAAATACGGCTTGACCGTTCACAATGTTCAAGAAGTCACCATAGTGACAATTGATGGCGAATTACTAACACTAGGCTCGCAGACTTTAGATACTCCAGGTTATGATCTATTAGCGCTAATGACTGGCTCTGAGGGAATGCTAGGTATTATCGTTGAAATAGTAGTTAAATTATTGCCTACCCCACATTCAGTAAAAGTGTTAATGGCTGCATTCCAGAAAGTTGAGGATGCGGGTAACGCAGTCGCTAATATCATCGCAGAAGGAATTATTCCGGCAGGTTTAGAAATGATGGATAAGCCAGCCATTCACGCCGCAGAAGCCTTTGCTAAAGCTAATTACCCCTTAGATGTTGAAGCAATTTTATTGTGCGAACTTGATGGTGATGATCTTGAATTAGCTGAACAAATAGAGATTGTAGAGAAAACCTTAAAGTCTTCAAACGCAGAATCAATCGTGATCGCAGACTCAGCAACTGAACAAGCAAAACTATGGGCTGGCAGAAAAGCAGCCTTCCCAGCTGTTGGTAGAATTTCACCCGATTATTATTGTATGGATGGCACTATTCCGCGCAAACAGATTGCTTATGTTTTGAAACGCATCAGCGAATTATCTGACGCATGCGGTTTACGCGTAGCAAATGTTTTTCATGCAGGTGATGGAAATTTACATCCACTGATTTTATATGATGCGAATAAGCCAGGGGAATTAGAGCTTACCGAAAAATTTGGAGCTGACATACTCAAATTATGCGTAGAGGTTGGTGGTACTATCACTGGTGAACACGGTGTGGGACATGAAAAAATAGATCAAATGTGTGTACAGTTTTCACCCACAGAGCTAACACAATTTTTTGCGGTGAAAAATGCCTTTGATCCTGATGCGTTGCTTAATCCAGGAAAGAATATTCCTACCTTGCATCGTTGCGCAGAATTAGGTGGAATGCACGTACACAATGGTGAATTGCCTCACCCTGAAATACCTCGTTTTTAATCATTTTTAATATTTAAAAAGACACCCCCCTACTTTTTGAATGATATTATGTTTTTGTTGTTTAAAAAACATTAATAGAATTTATGCAAAGCTCGGGGTTATTATTGATAACAGAAAACCCGCCCTACGGGCTGCCGTCGCTTTGCTCCAGCATTGTCTCGGTTACAACCTCGACTGGGCACTTTTAAACAGATTGGATTAACGTTTATATGTCAGCTTTTGAAAATATCCCTGATAACGATATTAGCTCTGCATTACAAAATTCTGTAAAGGATGCGATTAGTAATCGAACACCACTCTATATCCATGGAGGTAACAGTAAATTATTCTATGGAAATATTGTAGATGCTGCAAAACTAGACATTAGTAAACATACCGGTGTTATTAGTTATGATCCCACAGAACTATGCATAACAGTTCGCGCGGGCACATTATTATCAGATATTGAAAAAGTGTTAGATGCTGAAAACCAATTACTTCCTTTTGAACCACCACAATATTCACCTAATACCACGATTGGTGGTGCTTTAGCAGCAGGAATTTCTGGACCACGTCGTGCTTATACTGGCTCAGCAAGAGATGCGATTCTTGGGGTTAAAATCATTAATGGCAAAGGAGAGATTGTTAGTTTTGGCGGCCAAGTGATGAAAAAT
>CALJIH010000114.1 GCA_937974135.1 uncultured Cocleimonas sp.
TGCTTGGGCAATCGGCACAACACCAAAATATACCGTTGGTGTTTGGGTTGGCAATGCAGCGGGAGAAGGCCGCCAAGGTATGACAGGGGTAAAAGTCGCAGCCCCGATATTGTTTGATACCTTTAACCTTCTCGCGGAAAAATCAGACTGGTTTAGAAAGCCCGCCGAGCAAATGAAAACAGTATCTATTTGTAAAGATGACGGTTACTTAGCAAACGAACTGTGTGATTCAATACCTTATGATATTCCCAAAAATAGTCATTTTGACCGAGTCACACCTAATCACCAAAGAGTACATTTAGATAAAAAGTTAGACACTAATAATGGCTATGTTCGAGTCCAAAGCAATTGTGAATCAGTAAGCAATATGGAGAGTAAAAACTGGTTTGTTTTGCCGCCAGAACAAGCATATTACTACCGACAATTTCATGCAAACTACAAAGCGTTACCCAAATGGAGAGATGATTGTCGTCTGGTGAACACGGAAAAAAATGAGCAGCAACAAAGTCCTATTTCTGTTATATATCCGCGAAAAAATACGCAAGTATTAATTCCAAATGATTTAGCAAACCAACGCGGTAAAGCAGTATTTCAGGCCATTCATAGTGAACCAGACACCAAACTATTTTGGCATCTAAATGAGGATTACATCGGCACCACTAAAACCTATCATGAACAAGCAATTTGGATAGCCGCAGGATCTCATAAATTGACCTTGGTCGATGAAAGAGGAAATCGCGTGGAACAGATTTTTAAAGTGCTTAGTCGATAAGTTAGAAGGGCCTCTCCCCTATAATATTTCCTGCGGGGAAATAAGCACATACCCATATTTGTGAACCATCTGCACATGACTGAACCCCGCAACCGACATCCGTGGTATCTTTCCAAACTACTTGCTTATAGTGACCACATTGCTGTCCTGTCTGACAAGAATTTTGCTGGTAGTCATAAAAGTCTCTTTCACTAGACCAATCTTTAACCACTTTCTTTATGGTTGTACTTTCAGAGTAATAATATAAATTTTCACCAAAAGAAGTTTGTCCAGAATGATGGTAAATTTCACATGTTGAAGCGAGTTTATTAGCCCAATCCTGTGAAATTTTCTGAAGTTCTTTATTCCAAACAAGTGGCTTTTGTTTGTCTAGTGCTCTTATTTGGTTATGTATTTTCAAAGCGTCTTTAGCGATTGGTGACGCAAACACATTGCTAGTTACAAACAAAAGAGAAGCACAAATAACATTTATAAGCTTATACATTACATCTCCATTCTTTGATTAATTACAATAAAGTACCATAAAAGTAAAAACTAACAAATTGCTCTAATAGATGAAGAAAACCATCCAAAAGTATGTAGTGTGCTTCGACAAAGTTCAGCAAGAGTGCTCAACAGAACTGTTTTTTAAATCAGTAAGGTCTTTTACCAACGTAATTACCGGGAGGATTATAACTACACACCCAGTTTTGTGATTGGTCGCCACAGAATTTCACTGCACAACCGACTTCAGTGGTATCTCGCCAAACGATTTGTGTGTAATGCCCACATTGTCTGCCTGGTTGGCAGCTATTATTTTTATAGTTGTACCATTTCTCTTCATCTGTCCAAACTTTGATGACATCTCTAACCGTCACGCGGTTTCTCTCACGTGCGACTTCTTTTTTACCATCACTCCAAACGACTGCGCTCGAAATATAAAGGTTTTCTCCATGAGGTGGATTACCACTACGATGGTACATCTGACAGCTATTTCCGCGGCCTAAATGATTTGCCCATTCTTGTGAATAGGCGGCTAATTTATCCGACCATTTCAATGGCTGCAGACCATGCTTGGCGCGTACGCGATTATGTGAGTCTAAAGCACCAGCGAATAGTTGTTTCTTAGTTAACGGTGGTTTTGATTTTGGGACTACTATTTGAGGAGCTAGTGGTTCAACCTCTTCAACAAAATCTGCAGGAGGCAAGACAATATCCTCAGGATTCGTGATCATTGGCGGATTATTTTCAAGAGGCTTACTCGTTTCTATTGTTGTCGCAGGAACATCAGTTTTGACCTCAATATCATCAGTTTTTTTCTCAACCGAACACGCAAATAAGCCAATACTGACTAACAATAAAAGTAATATATGTTTTAGATTTTGGGTTTGTGTTTTCATGTTTATTATTATTTGTTTTCGCTTATTTAAAAACGTGAAATACCACAACTAAACAACGTTGAAGCATATAAAGACAACCCGAATTGTGTGTTTTTCATGATGAATATAAGTAAAACACGTTAAAAGTAGGGGGGTGTCTTTTACCGTTTATAAATATACTATTTTAAGCTCTATCAGAAGGCATTTTCGCTACTTCTGCATCTATCCACGCTTTAACTTTAGCATTAATAGCGTCTGGGTCTAAACCTTTTACGCTAAACGGCTTTCCGATAACCATGGTTATTGTGCCTGGATATTTAATAAAACTATGCTTCGGCCAAAAAACACCCGCATTATGCGCAACAGGATATATAGGATAACCTGAATGTTCGGCTAATAAGGCGCCGCCCATGCGATAACGAACTTTTGCTCCGGGTTTTACTCGCGTACCTTCTGGGAAAATACACACCCAATTACCTTCATCTAAGCGTTCTTTTCCTCTTTTTTTAATCTGCTCAACTGCCGAATTACCGGCTTTCCTATCGATAGCTATGGGTTTAATTTGTGATAGCGCCCAACCAAACAAGGGAATTTTAAACAATTCTTTTTTTAATACCCAAGAAAGAGGCGGGAAAGTCATTGGGATGGTCATGGTTTCCCATGTCGATTGATGGTTTCCTAAAATTATTCCGCGATTATTCAGGTCAATATTTTCTTTACCAATAATTTTATATTTGACGCCACAGGTTATTTTTAACCACCATACGTTAAAATTTGTCCAAGGCAGTAATATGCGATAACACGTAATATAAGAAAACGGGAATAAAAATGGGGTAAACAAACCCACTACAATGGTGCTTGTTGCAAAACCAACCCAAAATAGGGCTGAACGGAAATAGAGTATTAAAGTATTAAGTGCTTCTTTCATTAATTTGATTTACTCATTAGCTTAAGCATTATTTGCAATGCTTGGCCACGATGACTAATTCTGTTTTTCTCATCAGCATCTAATTCTGCTGAACTTACGCCATGTGTTGGTACAAAAAATAACGGATCATATCCAAAACCATTTGCGCCAGAAGGCTGATCTAAAATAGTACCTTCCCAAAAACCATCAGCGATTAAAGGTGATGGATCATCAGCATGGCGCATATAAACAATACAACAACGAAAACGAGCAGTGCGTTTTTCCGCAGGGACATCTTTTAACTCAACTAACAGTTTACGATTGTTATCCTCATCGCCTTCACCCGCATTATTCATCTTTGCATAACGTGCAGAATAAATACCTGGTTGCCCCATTAAAGCATCGACTTCGATGCCAGAATCATCAGCCAAAGCCGGCAAACCTGTTTGTTGTGAGGCATTGCGTGCTTTGATAATCGCGTTTTCAACAAAGCTTAAACCCGTCTCTGGCACGTCTGTTACATCATAATCCGATTGAGCCACAATATTCAAATTAGCATCGCTTAATATGCGAAAAAACTCGCGCAATTTACCCGCATTTCCACTTGCTAAAACTACCTTTTGCTTTTTCATATCAGTATTTCGTTAAGCTAATGTATCCGTTTATTTCAAACACTCATCTTGCAAAGCAATGATTTCATTGATGCCTTTTTCAGCGAGCTCAAGCATTTTACTCATTTCATCACCGCTAAATGCATGACCTTCAGCAGTACCTTGAACCTCGATAAACTGACCAGCATTATTCATCACCACATTCATATCCGTTTCTGCGTTTGAATCTTCTGGGTAATCAAGGTCCAACACTGCTTCACCCTCATAAATTCCTACAGATACTGAGGCTAGTTGACCAATCAGAGGGTCTTTCTTAATTTGTTTAGAATCCAATAGGGTTTGCACTGCATCACACAATGCTACATAAGCACCACTAATAGAGGCAGTCCGCGTGCCACCATCTGCTTGAAGCACATCACAATCGATTAAAATTTGGCGTTCACCTAAGGCTTCCATATTCACTACCGCTCGCAAGGATCGACCAATTAAACGTTGAATTTCCTGTGTGCGCCCGCTCTGCTTTCCTCTTGCTGCTTCACGACCCATACGTGAATTTGTCGAACGTGGAAGCATGCCATATTCAGCAGTCACCCAGCCTTTGCCTTTGCCTCGCAACCACGGTGGCGTGTTGTTATCAACTGAAGCCGTGCATAACACTTTAGTATTGCCGCACTCAACTAATACTGAGCCTTCAGCATGCATGGTGTAATTACGGGTGAATTTTACCTGGCGCAATTCATCATTTGCGCGACCACTTGGTCTTATAGAACTTGTCACTGAACATCTCACTTAAAAATAAATGGGGGAATTATACGCAAGTTTTGTTTTATTTAATTAAAAAAACCGTTCTATTGATATCTCTTACTGAGCTTGGTCGAAGTAAGTCGAATATTTATGCTGAGCCTGTCGAAGTACACCCCCCTACTTTTAGGCCTTTTCTCATGCTCTCTAGATCAGCTAAAATAGTCGTCTTCTTTTTGGTTGACCGAACATAATGTTTAATTTTTAAGCACTAATCGTTTATAAATGACCCTTAATCTGCTGTTATTTGTATTTATAACGAATATTTCAGATGATCGAGTATTAAATCCAAAAATGCTTTGAAACTTCAGATGAATAAAGTCGAAATTATAAAACATCTTCATCAAGCTAGACCTGAACATGTGTTTTGGGTTAAAGAAGGGCGAAAGCTAGTACAAGGATTGCCTGAAGATCAAATACATAAACCACAACAATGTGATGCTTGTAATTTTAGTCGTTGGTACGAATCTGAAGGTCACAAACTAGTCAATATTCCTGAATTAAAAACAGCACAAGATTTACATCAAGAAATTCACATTGCCTATACATCATTGTACTTCACTACCTTTGATAGACGCACCAAAGCTCGAGCAACAATCATTAGTGGTGGTGTTGAAACGCCAATCGATGAAACACCTTTTCGTCGTAAGAAACAGAAAATATTAGAAGCGAAAACGATTAAAATGTTGAAGTTATTGATCGTAATTGAGCGCAAAGTAGAGTTATTAGAAGAAGAGGTGTTTGAAAACGGTTGGCTTGTATAAACCAATTATGCAAGACGAAACACCCCTTTCAAGGCATCGACCCCTTGATATTTAACCACTAATTCATCGCCTTCATTTACCTTTGGAAATGACACATCTTCATCACCCCAGTGGTCATATTCAGCTTCTTTATTTCGTTTTACATTCACTTTCGCCAGTAATTTACCGTTTAAAAGAAATTCAAGTTCATCCCCAACAGGAATGTTAAGGCGCTCTATTTCAATATCGATATGATCAGGTTTGCCTTCTTTAAAAATTGAGTAATCAGCATCAGGATCACAACCTTGAAATCTATCATCAAGTATTTGCAAATCTGCTGTAAATCTTTTGACAACTAAGCCGCCCCTACTTTTACCTGTAAAGATGAAAATCAAGATGAATGCAATGAGTACATACCACCAATGGAACTGTAAAAAGTAATCCATCTTTAGACTCCCTTCTTTCTCACTTCTGTGACTGTTTCGCCACCAATTCCCCAATTATCAGTACTCGTATGATCATCAATAATCACAAACGTTGTTTTTGGGTTTTTACCTAAAACATCTTCTAATAAATCTGTCACTCCTGAGATTAATTGCTTTTTTTGTTCGGTAGTGCAACCCTCGTCAGTGATTCTTATATTTACGTAAGGCATTGAAATTCTCCTGTTATTTAGTTCTAAAAAGAAACGTCAGTCATAAACGCTGTAAGATTACCTTGTATGTTTCAGCACTCGTCATGGTATCTAAAAACGAGTTGATATCTGGGGTTAAAAACCATACCACAAAGATACTCACGATAATCACAGCACTGCTAATATGTTCTTTGCTATCTATTAATTTAAACGCAGTGCCAAATGAGCGCTTGAGACGATGCCCCATAAAATCAACACTATAAATTTCATCTAACAGCAAATGCAAAATAAACCCAAGGAATACAAAAGTACCCGTTAACCATGATATAAAATCTGGCTTACCAAATACATGAAAGCTTAAAGCCGTAACAATAAGTGCAAATAATAATGCCGCGGCTATGGAGTGAATAGATCCACGATGCACGGTGAGTTTTTGAAATAGTGCCCAAAAGGGGTAACGCACAATCATATATATGCCTAAACCTGCGGCCCACAATTGTAATATCGACAGATGATTCTCGGCGGCAAATACCCAGAGGAAAGTTACAACAATCCCTAATATTGAAAAAAGTATTCGACTCGGATGGGAATAATGT
>CALJIH010000115.1 GCA_937974135.1 uncultured Cocleimonas sp.
AGAGAAAACAGCTTCTGCTGCTCGTTCAGGTGAAGAAGTTTATGCATCAGGTTGTGGTACTTGTCACGATAACGGTGTTGCGGGTGCTCCTAAACTAGATGATAAAGCAACTTGGGAAGATCGCCTTTCAGGTGGATTTACAGCTTTAGTGACTTCAGCAATTAATGGTAAAGGTGGAATGCCAGCTCGCGGTGGTAACCCAGACAACACTGATTCTGAAATGGAATTGGCCGTTAGTCATATGATTAAGAAAGCAGGTATTGAGTTAGTGGCAAAATCTGCAGCAGGAAATGCTGCTGCTCCTGCTTCCGAGGAAAAACCTGCTACTGCCGTAAAAACTGAAGAAGCACCTAAGGCCGAAGAAGTCAAAGTAGAAGAAGCACCTAAAGAAGAAACTGTAGTTGAAGAAACAAAAGCAGAAGTCGTAGAAACAGCTAAAGAAATGAAAACTGAAGTTGCGGAAAAAACAGAAGAAGTAACTGAGAAGGTAGAAGAGGTTGTTACTGAAGCTAAAGATACAATGACCGAAAAAGTTGAAGAAGTGAAAACTGAAGTTGCTACAGCTGTAGCCTCTGCAACTGCTGCCACAGCAGCTGTTGTTGATCATTCTAAAGGTGAAGAAGTCTATAAAGCATCGTGTTTTGCCTGTCATGATTCTGGCGTTGCAGGATCTCCTAAAGTTGGCGATAAAGATGCTTGGACTGCTAGAATTGCGGCAGGTGCTGAATCTATGTATACAGCGGCTATTAAAGGAAAAGGCGCAATGCCAGCTAAAGGTGGCAATATGAGTATATCCGATGAAGATATCAAAGCTGCTGTAGACTTTATGGCTTCTAAATCTCAGTAACTGAAATATTTTTTACATTAAAAAGGCGATCATATGATCGCCTTTTTAATGTTTATTTTTTTACACACCTCGTTTATTTGGAAAGGAGGCAACAGAATTATTAGAACCTTTGGTATCTTTTATTTTACACAAGCCCTGCTCTTTCACTTCATCAATTCTTATCACAGAATGCATTGGTACAAAACTTCGTTTCACCGATTCGAATTCTGTTTTTAATTTCTCTTCTGAAGGATCAATCACAACATCACTTTTGCTACCAAACACAACTTCTTCGATAGTTATAAATCCATATAAATCGGCTTCGTATACTTGTTTTGCATATAATTCGTACACTTTATCCTGATTGTAATATGAAATTTTATAGAGTCTAGAGTCATCCATTATTTAATTTACTGTAGTTTGTTTAAGGACGCCTTTTTAACAGATATTATTTATAAATGCATTAAACTTAATTGAAAAATATCACTTAAAAGACACCCCCCCACTTTTAGGCGGTTTTACAAACATTCTTTTCAAGTAAGTATTTAGAAATAAGGCTTTTTCCTTTCTTTGTTCGACTCGTTTTAGAAGTTTTTAAAACCTAATGCTGCTAGCTCTTTAGTCTATATACCTGTAACAAGTAAAATTTTTACTCCTATTTATTTGGTAACACGATAAAAAGAAAAATTGTTGAACTTATTTTTAAATTACCTCTCTATGATATAAGTTGTAAAAATCACGTAGCGTTAATCGCTCATTAAAATAAGAAGTAGTAAGATGAATAAAAGCTACTGACAAAAATTACAAAACACACTGCAAAAAAAGGTCATTCATGGGGAAGCTAGGATTTGAAGATGCTCGACATCTCGTCTCTCGGACGGGCATAGGTTCAGAATGGGAAACTATTGTGCGTTTCCAAAATCTCACTCGACAACAAGCTATATCTCATCTGTTTAATAATCAACAAATGAATATGCCTGCCCTGCCACAAATGAGTCCTTGGCCAAAAATGGTCCAACTACGTGGCAATATGCGTCGCAAGAAGATGATAAAGCGTATTTCACGTACTGAAGGT
Organism: uncultured Cocleimonas sp.; assembly: GCA_937974135.1. Lineage (GTDB taxonomy): Bacteria > Pseudomonadota > Gammaproteobacteria > Thiotrichales > Thiotrichaceae > Cocleimonas. Next base: position 1,902 of record CALJIH010000115.1, read on the forward strand.
AAAGCAATCCAAAAGTGGTGGGTAAAACACCTGTTAGACACAAAGTCACCTTTTTTAGAGAGAATGACTTTATTTTGGCACAATCATTTTCCTTCGAGTATCGAAAAAACTACCCAAGCAAGCATGCTGCATAAACAAAATCTAATGCTGCGTAAAAATGCATTGGGAAATTTTGGTCAAATGCTACATAACGTTGCGCGTGATCCTGCGATGCTTTTATACCTTGATGGTTATGTAAGCACTAAAGAAGAGCCAAACGAAAATTTTGCCCGTGAATTGCTCGAATTATTTACCATTGGTTTAGGTCAATATCATGAGAATGACATGCGCGAAGCAGCGCGTGCTTTCACCGGTTGGGGCATTAATGAACACAATGGGCTCTACAGATTCAATCCGCAGCAACATGATAGCGGTGTAAAAACATTTTTGGGAAAACGAGGTAATTTCAAAGGCGAAGATATAATAAATATATTATTACAACACCCGAAAACTGCAGAGACCATCGCTAAAAAGATGTGGCGAGAGTTTATTAATATATCCAATCCAGACCCTAGAGTCATCAATCACTGGGCAGCTACTTTTAGAAACTCAGGTTACGATATTAAAACGTTATTAAATCAAGTATTAAATAGTAACGAGTTTTGGGCACCACAAAATCGAGGGGCATTGATTAAATCACCGATAGAGTTAACCATCGGCACATTACGAACGTTGCCCTACACATTACGTCGAGTAGATTTAGCCCACAACCTCAATATTATGGGTCAAGGGGTGTTTGCTCATCCTAGCGTAAAAGGCTGGTCTGGTGGAAAAAATTGGATCAGTACTCAGTCTATTTTGAGACGTAATTCGATGATGACGAATCTTACCGCGGGCAATCTAAACGAACGTAAAAATCGTGGCGGCATTGCCAGTAAAATGCCCGATGTATCCCCAGAAGAATTACACCAGTGGCTTCTGGCAATACCACCATTACAACAAATGCCAACAGAACCAGGTAAGCAACGTTTAACACGTGCCTTTGTTTTAGACCCAGCCTATCAAGTGACATAGGCAGCGAGAAATAAAAATGACAACAAAAATGGATCGTAGAGACTTTTTAAAATATGCAGGTTTACTATCTGCGTCGGCATCAGTGCCTTTATTAACCCCTGAATTATTATTTGCAGCAAATGGACGGCGTCCTGACAAAATCGTAGTGTTGGTCGAATTAAAAGGTGGCAATGATGGATTTAATACGCTCGTACCCTTTGCCGATGAGCTTTATTATCAATATCGACCCAATATCGGCATTCAGCAACGCCATTTATTACCCTTAAATGATCAAGTCGGTATGCATCCTCGCATGAAAGCATTAATGCCCGTTTGGAATTCTGGCAAAATGGCTTGGATTCAAGGTGTCGGGTATCCAAATCCTGTACTTTCACATTTTCGTTCAATGGATATCTGGAATTCAGCGTCAAATGCAAACCAAGTGATCGAAGCAGGCTGGTTATCACGGGTGTTACCTAATTTTAAACAAGGTTTACATGGTGTTGCTTTAAATAAGGGGCAAGCGAAATTAGGTCCTTTATACAGCAGTAATATGAATGCGGTCACCATGCAAAACCCAAAGACTTTTTTAAGCCAAATCAAACGCATAAATGATGTCAGTCCGAGTCGTTTAAATCCGGCAATAGCACATGTCAGTCAAACCCAGCATCAATTATTTGGTGTCGGTACACAACTAGCCAATAAAATGGGTAACCGTCCTGCTCGTTCAGGTGTGCGTTTCTCAAAAGGCGTCCTTGGACATAGCCTAGAATCAGTCGCAGAAATGATTTTAAGCGGCATAGACTCACCCGTATACAAAGTGACTCAAGATGGTTTTGACACACACTCGGGCCAACGTGGCGCTCAAGACAACGCATTATTTCAAGTTGCGGGAGGACTCGCATCATTCCAACAGGCGATGCAAAAAGCTGGTTTATGGAATAACGTCATTGTCGTCACCTATTCTGAATTTGGTCGACGTGTAAAAGAGAACCGCGGCGCAGGAACAGATCACGGCACCGCATCGGCTCATATGGTTATGGGTGGGCGTGTTCGTGGAGGCATATATGGGCGACATCCTAATCTTGCACAACTCGATCAAAACGGTAATGTACAACACACAACCGATTTCAGAGCGATATATGGAACCTTAGCGCAACGTTGGTGGAATCAGCCTAATCCTTGGAAAGGTGCGCCATTGATACCGTTTGTTTAGGTTTACAGACACCCCCATACTTTTAAGGGGTTTTGAAGACAATCCGTTTTGTAGCTGTTAGTTTTTAAGCAACCATATCTTCCCCAACATTCCATCCAGGAAAAACTAGAACTGCGAGATGACACTTCAAGGCTCTCGCTAAAACTTTTGCTCTTTGACTATTTGCTTCGCTACAGCCGCTTAGTACTGATATTTCCTTACGGAAATCTCTGCATACTTTATGGCTCTTGGTGAGCCTAAGAAAGCAACACCCCCCTACTTTTTGGCAGTTTTAGATTTATAACTCTCACGCACTAATCGTGTCGCTGATTCATCGCTAACTACTTCTGTTTCACAACCATTAAAACCGAAAGCCGCAACGATATTTAAACCTTTATTATCTAGCGCTGTATCTAAAATATCTTCAGCCGATAAGCTAAATCGCCCTGCGCGTTCAATGAGTTTAAATGCAATATCATCTAATCCATCAAAGGCACGGTAGACTACTTCTGTACAGACTAATTGATCGGACCGAAAGAAGTCGAAATCAAAGTTATAGCCTTTGCCCTCGTGTTGACAAACTCTGCTTATACCAGCGGCTAAAGATTCTTTAGAGAGTGTAGGCCGCATAATAACAAACTCATCTACCGCTAATGTTTCTGATAAAGG
>CALJIH010000116.1 GCA_937974135.1 uncultured Cocleimonas sp.
CTAACCATTTAAAAAAACCCCTACTTTTACGAGGTTTATAGTTAAAGGGTAATCCTGACTTTTGGTTACTATGGCTATGTTATTCGATAGTTTCGCCACAAAACTTTTAATTAGTAATCATTTAACTTTTTATAATCAAGCTAATATAGTATTGAATTAAAAATAATCATAGATTATCAATCGTTAAGTATGATCTTTAGTAAGGCACGAACATGAATCGACGAAAATTTATATTAGGATCAATTGCAAGCGGAGTTGTCATCGGCAGTGGTGTTACTTGGATTGGTATTGAACAAAATCAGGAGCCTCTCACACTTGATTTTGCGCTTACAAAACTTGATTTATTGATGAAACAGAATCCAAGCACAACTGGGGAATGGAGCCTATATCAGGTATTCACCCATCTAGCGCAGAGCGTTGAATATTCGATATTAGGTTATCCAGAACATAAATCAGAACTGTTTAAAAATACTGCGGGTAAAGCTGCGTTTTCAGTGTTCAGTGCAAAAGGTAAAATGACTCATCCACTCAATGAAGTTATTCCAGGCGCTCCAGATTTTCAAAGTGATGAAAATATCACTGAAGCTTACGAACGATTTAAGAAATCATTAATAGATTTTAAAAATCATCAAGGTGATCTGAAACCCCATTTTGCCTACGGACAGTTAACTAAACAACAATATGAAATGGCGCACGCCATGCATTTTAATAATCATTTAAAAGAGATTGTACTCACTAAAGTCAGTGCTTAATCAGTAAATGTATTGAAAAAGACACCCCCCTACTTTTAGGCGGTTTTGCAAACCTTTCCTTCGGTTATCGTCGCTTCGTTCCATTATTATCTCGCCATGGCTCGGCTGAATGATATTAAATTTATGCATTTTTAAAACGTAAATAGAGCCTAGCTTATGCAACAAAAGCTTTAGTTGACGTTTTAAGGCTAGGCGTAACCGGATAATTTATGCAAGGCTGGCCTCTTTTTTAAGGTACAAAAAAGGCGTTCCTTTATGGAACGCCTCTTGATTCTCTTGGTAACGATTAGATTAAGCAGTGACTACTGGAATATCTAATAATTTACCTTCACCAATCTTCGCAGATGCTTGATAAGACTCAATTTCATTGAAGTTGAGATAACGGTAAATATCCGCAGACATTGTGTCTAACTCTTGTGCATATTGCATGTATTCTTCTTTCGTCGGAATCTTTCCAATTAGCGCTGCAACTGATGCTAACTCAGCAGACGCCAAGTAAACATTAGCGCCATCACCTAAACGATTCGGGAAGTTACGAGTTGATGTCGAAACCACCGTTGAACCTGCTTCAACACGTGCTTGGTTACCCATACACAATGAACAACCTGGCATTTCAGTACGTGCACCTGCTTTACCAAAAATACTGTAATAACCTTCTTCCATAAGTTGATGCTCATCCATCTTAGTAGGAGGAACAACCCACATACGCGTTGGTACCGTAGTACCAGCTGCTTGAAGGAGCTTACCTGCAGCACGGAAATGACCGATATTAGTCATACATGAGCCTAGGAATACTTCATCAACTTTGTCTCCTGCTACTTCTGATAGGGTTTTCACGTCATCAGGATCGTTTGGACAGGCCAAGATTGGCTCTTTGATTTCAGACATATTGATTTCAATCGTCTCAAAGTATTCCGCATCTGGATCAGCTTCCAGTAATTCAGGGTTAGCGAGCCATTCTTCCATATTTTCGATACGACGACCGATAGTACGAGCATCACCATAACCTTCAGCAACCATCCATTTCAGCATGACGATATTAGAAGTGATGTATTCTGCAATCGAGTCTTTACCCAATTTGATAGTACAACCCCCAGCAGAGCGCTCGGCAGATGCATCGGATAATTCAAAGGCTTGTTCTACTTTTAAATCAGGTAGTCCTTCAATTTCTAGAATACGTCCACTAAACACATTCTTTTTGCCTTTCTTTTCAACCGTCAATAAACCACGTTTGATAGCAGCCAGTGGAATCGCATTAACCATGTCACGCAAAGTGATACCTGGTTGCATCTCGCCCGTGAAACGCACCAATACTGATTCAGGCATATCTAAAGGCATAACACCTGTCGCAGCTGCAAATGCCACCAAACCAGAACCAGCTGGAAATGAAATACCTAAAGGGAAACGAGTATGCGAATCACCACCAGTACCTACAGTATCGGGTAGCAACATACGATTTAACCATGAGTGAATGATACCGTCCCCAGCGCGCAATGAAACCCCACCGCGATTCATAATGAAATCAGGTAAATTATGCTGTGTATCAATATCAACAGGCTTTGGATAAGCCGCTGTATGACAGAATGACTGCATGGTTAAATCAGCAGAGAAACCTAAACACGCTAGATCTTTAAGTTCATCACGAGTCATTGGACCCGTTGTATCTTGAGAACCAACTGTGGTCATTTTAGGCTCACAATATTGTTCTGGTCGAACACCTTCAAGCCCACAGGCCTTACCTACCATTTTCTGCGCTAGTGTATAGCCTTTTGCTGATGATTCTGGCTCGTCTGGCTTGGCAAATACATCTGATGGCGGTAGGCCAAGTGCTTCACGTGCACGCGCTGTTAGGCCACGACCGATGATTAATGGGATACGGCCATTAGCACGGACTTCGTCAGGTAATACGGGTGTATTTAATTCGAATTCAGAGATAACTTCGTCAGTACCTTCGCGCTTGACAACACCTTCGTATGGATAAACATCAATGACATCACCCATTTCCATTTTTGACACATCCATTTCGATCGGTAAAGCACCTGAATCTTCCATGGTGTTAAAGAAAATAGGCGCAATTTTATTCCCGAAGCAATAACCGCCTTCGCGTTTATTTGGGATATTTGGAATATCATCACCCATAGTCCAAAGTACAGAGTTTGTTGCTGATTTACGTGATGAGCCAGTACCTACAACGTCACCCACATAAGCAACAGGATGACCTTTTGCTTTTAATTCTTCAATTGTCTCAAGCGGATTTGAAACAAAATCAGGGCGCGGCATTTTAAGCATCGCTAACGCATGTAACGGAATATCAGGACGAGACCAAGCATCAGGTGCAGGCGATAAATCATCCGTATTTGTTTCACCAGGCACTTTGAAAACGGTAACCGTTACTTTTTCCGCAAGAGGCGCTTTAGACGTAAACCATTCTGCATCTGCCCAAGATTGCATAATTTGTTTCGCATGGTCATTACCAGCATCAGATAAATCTTTAACATCATAGAACGCATCAAACATTAAAAGCGTATTTGATAATGCTGTCACTGCCGTTGGCGCTAACTTATCATTAGCTAAAGCGTCTATTAATGGCTTAATGTTGTAACCACCTAACATTGTGCCTAACAGCTCGGTGGCTTTAAGGTCATCGATTAAAGGTGAAGTTGCTTCGCCTGTTGTCAATGCCGCTAAAAAACCCGCTTTAACATAAGCTGCTTGGTCAACACCCGCTGGAACGCGATTGGTAATCAAGTCTAACAACTCATCCTCCGTACCACTAGCTGGCTTCTTTAAAAGCTCGACAAGCTCTGCCGTTTGCTCAGCACTTAACGGTAATGGTGGTATGCCTTGCTCGGCACGCTCTGCAATATGTTGGTGATAAAGTTCTAACACAATTAAATTCCTTGGTACTTAAAAAATTAGGCCAATATAATCGTCTAATCCAGCTATATAGGCAAGCTTAACTTTTAAATCATAGTTATTAAAACGTTATGAAAACCAGTTGTTAAGCTTATAATGACAGCATGCATTCAATAATTAGAAAACATCCAAAACAGGGCATACTTCTCAACCTTTTGCTATTACTGGCGTTGGCCTTGTTAGTTATTGGTGTATCTGCACCATTATTGACACTTGAGAAGATGTATTTCTTCGAAAATACAGTCACTTTAATCACAACAGTGAAAGGTTTATTTATTCAGAAAGATTGGTTTCTGTTTATTGTTATTGGCGTTTTTAGTTTGTGTATCCCCGTGATTAAAATTGCAGGTTTAGTGTTAATTTTAAACATGGAATATGCCAAGCATTCATTTTTAGATAAAACCTTACACATCATTGAATTAGTCGGTAAATGGTCGATGTTGGATGTCTTTGTTGTCGCCCTACTCCTAGTATCGGTGAAATTGGGTGTATTAGCTAAAGTTGAAGTTCATTACGGTTTGTATGCATTCGCTGCTTCCGTTTTGATTACCATGAGTATAAGTTTGTGGATTTACCTGTTATCCAAACAGGCAACAGATTAAAACCCCTTAAAAGTGGGGGGGTGTCTTTTCCACTCTTTTTTACGAATAAAACAATACAAATATCTGAATACTCAATCGTTTTAGTATTATTGAACTCTCTTCACCACTTATCCACTAATAGCCGAGTTTAATCTGGTTAACATTCGCTCAGTTTTGTGTAAAAGGATATAAAGCATAAACTTGCGCAAGGATGACGTGTTTAACCAGACAATCAGTTTGTTCTCCTGATTATTGTTGATTGAATCGATGTGTAGTTGAGAATCGATGGTTAAATACGAGGAGATAGGATTAATTTTTCATGAAGAAAAGCTCGCTAAAAATATACATATTACTGACACTAATTGCTTCTGGAATTTGGATTGCAGGTAGTTGGTGGCACTATGCATGTAATATTAAAAACACTTGCGGCACGCAACACAATCTAGCCTCGAATGTTGATACCGAGACTAGCTCACAAAATTCCTCAGCAGATACCACAGAGTCAGTCATCGATACCGATGGCGACGGCTTAAGTGATGCTGAAGAAGCAAGACTAGGAACAGACCCACTCTTAACTGACACTGATCAAGACAGTATTTCGGATAGCGAAGAAGTTGGCGTCAATTTAGATGCCCCCTTAGACAGCGATGAAGATAATTTAATTGATGCGCTTGATTTAGATGACGACAACGACGGTCTACTTACTCGTGATGAAGAAAAAGTTGGCACCAGTTCGTTACATGCCGATACTGATGAAGACGGAATTTTAGATAATATAGAGGTTGGCGAAGATATTACTGCTCCGCTTGATACAGATGGTGACGGTATCATCAATGCATTAGATACTGATGATGATGATGACAATATAGATACCATCAAAGAAGCCTTGCTAGGTACAAATCCATTATTAAACGATACCGATGGTGATGGAATATCTGATAGCGAAGAAATTGGTAGCGTTACTGACAAGCCGCTCGATGAAAACAAGAATGGCGTTTTAGATGCTGTTGAAACTGACGCAAGTCTAGATCAAGACAAAGATGGTTTACCCGATGCTATTGAAGCAAAACTAAACACTGACCCCAAAAAATCAGATACAGATGGAGACGGTATTAGCGACGCTCTTGAAGTTGGTAGCAATGTGAACCAACCTCTAGATAGTGATTTAGACGGCATCATCGATGCTTTAGATGCTACTGATAATAGCGATACAGATAATGATGGTTTAACCGACCAAGAAGAAATTAAACTTAAAAGTAATCCGCAACTCGCTGATTCTGATAGTGACGGGATTAATGACCTAGAAGAAATAGGAAAGAACCCAGATCAACCATTAGACACTGACAATGATGGTATTTTGAATCTCAATGATACAGATGACGATAACGATAATCTAAGTACTCGATATGAGACTCGAATTGGAACCAACCCTTTAACCCAAGATTCTGATAAAGATGGCTTGCTTGATAATATAGAAGCCAAAGCACCAAATTCAGATGAACTTCAAGATACTGATCAGGATAAGTTAATTAACCCAATCGATAGCGACGACGATAATGATGGTATCGCAACCTTTGATGAATTAGCTTTGGGTACTGACCCGCTAAAAAAAGATACTGATAATGATGGTATTTCTGATGCCGATGAAATTGGTTCAGATTTAAAATCTGCTTTAGATACTGACAAAGATGGAATTATTGATGCACTAGATTCGACTAATGATGTGGTTGAAATCGCTGATAATAGTAAAACTGAAGGTGGCTCTAACTCTGGCGAAGCCTCTAATTCCAATGATTCAGCAAAATCTGTTAGCCTAGAATTAACAGGTGAAGACAATAAAGAGACCATTCAGTCATCTATATTGTATTTTCCGTACCTATCTGCTGATCCAGAAATTAAAGGTGATGCCACAGATTATCTTGATAAAGTGGCAGCTTGGTTAAAACAAAGCCCAGAAAATAAAATCAATCTTACCGGTCATACCGACAATATTGGTTCGAAACAGTCAAATCTCGCTCTAGGTATTCGTAGAGTTATGGTAATAAGAGGTTTATTAATTGATCGAGGCGCTCCTATTTCACAAATTGAAATCATGTCTAGAGGTGAATCTAAGCCCATCACTTCCAATAAAACAAAAGCAGGACGCTTTAAAAATAGACGTGTAGAAATTGAGCCAATTAAATAAAAATAGTTGAGAATTAGAGACAACTCTAATAATTTTAGACAAATCTCAGTAAAAATAGAATTAAAAGGATTTAATCATGTTTAACGGTAACGTAACGCAAACGTATAATTTTCAAGATGCATCTTATGAGATCATCTTTATGTTATTAGGTGCTTTTCTTTTAGGTAGTTTACTCACTTGGTTATTGCATAAATTATTTAATCGAGATTACAGTGTTGAGAACAATGCCTATCGTTATGAACACCAAGGCAATGATGAAATTAATACCCTTAAGCAAAGCCATCCTCATCAAGCACAAACAACAGGTGAAGTGAGAATTGTTGACAAACCTTCACATCAACAACCTAAAATTGTCAGTGCTCCCGATGATCTGACAAAAATCAGTGGTATAGATGCAAATATGCAAACCGAATTGAGTAAATTCAATATTAAATCATATGCTGATTTGCGTGATATCGATACTCAAGATCTAAAAGCTATTCAAAATAATAAACTTGAAAATAAACGTGTCATAGAAACTTGGCCGCATCAAGCTAGCCTTGCGGCAAAAGGTGACTGGAACAAACTTAAGGACTATCAGGGTTTTATCCAACGCGTTCAAGTTGCTTCAAATACCCCTGAAGAAACTGAAAAACCATCCATCCAAGAAGAAACAAAAGATGAATTAACCAAGATTGTTGGTATTGATTCTACAATTGAGAAAATTCTAAATAAAAAAGAAATAAAAACTTATAAGCAATTGAGTCATATCGATGGAGAAATTTTAAAGTCACACTTAACCAATGAAGATTCTAAATACGATAATTATGAAACTGATTCTTGGTCGCATCAAGCAGCCATGGCTGATAAAGAACAATGGGAAGAGCTAAAAGTTTATCAAGACTTTATGCATTCTGAATCTGAATCAGTTGATTCAAACATAGATAATACAAAAGACACAAGTAGAAAATATTCTGGTTCAAACATTACATCTCTTCGATCTGAAAAAGCTAATATCGAATCGTTACCAGATAATGAAGATGAGAATCTAAGTGACCACGATGATCTTAAGAAAATTGAAGGTATAGGTCCAAAAATTGAAGCTGTACTCAATGACGGTGGTATTTATACATACAGTCAATTATACAATTCAAATAGAAATAGATTGAGACAGTTACTGGATGAAGCTGGTAGTCAATTTAGAATGCACAATCCTGATTCTTGGCCGCACCAAGCTGGAATGGCAAATAGATCAGAATGGGATGAATTAGCAACCTATCAACATAGTCTTATCAAAGAACAAGCATTAAAAGCAAAACAAACAGCAGCTGACCGCGAATCAAAAAACAATACACGTGATAAGCAAAAGGTAAGTAGATTAACCACTACTAGCAAAAAAGATGATTTAAGAAAAATTGAAGGTATTGGTCCAAAAATTGAAGAATTGCTCAACAAAGCAGGTATAGCTACATTTAAAGATCTTTCAGAAAATTCAAGGGATGCGATAAAAGAATTATTAAATGAAGCTGGTCCACAATTTCGTATGCATGAACCTGAAAGTTGGCCACATCAAGCAAAATTAGCTTCTAACGGAGAATGGCAAGAATTAAAGGAATATCAAGACTTCTTGAGCGGTGGTCGTGAATAAATACTGTTTAAACCATTAGTCTATCAAAGTATTACGTTTATTTTTTAGTCAGAAGAACAAGGCATCTAATTGTATATTTGATACCAATAAACTTGCTTTGAGTTAATATTAGACCCTTAAAGACCAACAACAACACTATGCAATCTTACCTACTTATCAATTCTTTATTCAAAACAGCAGAGTACAAGCTTGTAAACTCTGATTGCTTGAAAATCACCGAGTTATCTTTAACTAAATCCGATGCTAAAAAGGTTCTTTTAAGTTGTATCAAACGTGAAGAGGGTCAGTCTATACCATCATATGTATCTTGGTTAATCCTTTCGTTGGGTTGTTCTCTAATAGCTTCGATTATTTACTTTAGCCTGTTTTCAACACTGATTAGTGATAACTTATTGAATATAATATTCTTTTTATCAACTATTACCATAGCATCAATGCTTATTACTAGACCGGTAAAAACCTATATTTACAAGGACACCGACTCAAATAATGTTTTACTCAAAATCAGTAAAAGCGCTTTAATCAATAATGCAACAAAGCAGTTCGTAGAAGATTTAGATCAAGCAATTGAAAATACACAAGTCGATAGCTTTAGTCGAATCAACTTAAAGAAAAATGCAAAAATTGAGTACGAAAAACAACATAAAAATGTCGATGATCTATTTAATCTAGGCCTAATCGACGAAGCTTTATACAATCGAATCTGCAATAGCATGCATGAAAAAGTGTTTGGTACAATTACTAAACAAGTCATGGATAACAATGTTATTTATTTAAATAGATAATCTTAGAAAAGACACCCCCCCACTTTTATATGATATTACACTTTTGTTTTTTAAAAGCGTCAATAGAATTTATCCAGAGCTAGGCGGTTTTGGCAAACCTTCCCTTCGGGTTGAGGTCGCTGCGCTTTCATTCAATTAAAAGTTATAGTTTGCGTGATATTGAAGCTAATTGACATTGATAAAGCTGTCCTCTTCTTTAATAAGCATCAGCCAATAAATTTTTACTAAGACCCAACATTAAGCCAAACAGCTCTTAAACTTTAATACCAATAGTCAGGTTAGATTATTCTATTGAGTGAGAAAGCTTACGGTAGGGTTTATAAAACTCAAACTAAGATAAGATTCTTTGATGTTTGTAGTGTTAGCTATTAGTAAATGCAATACCTAGATGACTTGATTCGTTATTTGCCTTTTTAGTATTGGTAAATAACATTTTTGAATCATTTTTAAATTATTAGACGAAAAAAAAACCACCTAAGTGTTTCAACACTAGGGTGGTTCTACGTTATTTATATGAGTGAATGAGTAGTTATGAGCTCGCCATTTTTTTAGCGGGAATTATTTTCTCTTCGAAAGATAAAACGAGTTCATCTGATTTCTCAGTAATTCTTACTGTACCACCCTCTTTGCTTAACTTACCGAATAGAATCTCATCGGCTAATTCGCGTTTAATTTTCTCTTGTATTAAACGTTCCATCGGTCTTGCTCCCATGATTGGATCATGACCCGTTTTAGCAAGCCAACGCTTTGCTTTATCATCAACAATCAAAGTAACTTTTTTCTCTTGCAGTTGAACTTCAAGACGAATCAAGAACTTATCAACGATAGAGATAATGACATTTTCATCAAGAGATTTGAATTGTATGACACCGTCTAAACGGTTACGGAATTCAGGTGTAAATACATTTTCAATTGCTTTCATGGTATCCAAGGAGTGATCTTGT
>CALJIH010000117.1 GCA_937974135.1 uncultured Cocleimonas sp.
ATTGTTTAAGTATTTTTGAGGTGCACCTTCGTACATGTAATCATGTTTTTTATTCGCATAGCTTATAAAAACACCTGCGGGTATTTTGATCCAAGGTTGTTTGTTATCTCCGCCTGCTTCGATTAAACACACCGAAACATCAGGGTTAGCACTGAGGCGATTAGCCACTACACAGCCCGATGAGCCTGCGCCAATAATGATGTAATCATATGATTTCATATTGTTCTCTTAAGATTTGAAACAATTATTTATTAAAGTTTCTAAATAATTTTGTTACACCAAACATTTCTTCTAAGTTTTCAATACGATCTCGGCTGCTTTCCCAACTCTGGTTTTGCACCTGAGCGAGCAATGCTTCTATGATAAAAGTAATTGCCATTGTTGAGTCCAAACTAGAAGGTACTTCTACCAGAGACTTGAAGGTATATTCAGTGTGTTTACCAATCGGTGATCCCCATTGATCGGTGAATAACACAATAGTACAGCCACGTTCATTGACTAAATTAGCCAATTTTTGTAAGTCTTTTTCGTAACGTCGAATATCAAAAATAACGATGATTGAATTTTCATCCATATCCAAAATATATTGAGGCCATACATTCGAAGATTCACTTAATAGTGTTACTTTGGGTCGAATTATTTGTAAATGATTGAAAAAATAATCAGCATTCGAACGAGTGATTCTTCCGCCCACTAAGAAAATTCTTCTGGAGGTGTCGCCTAATAATTCTGCCACTTTATCGAACTTATTTTGATCGAGTCGATCCAGTGTATGTCGAAGATTGGCTGCTACAGCATCTGCAAATTGATGCGAAATATGCTCTTTAGACGAGTCTGAAATCCATGAATCATGTTTAGAAACGGGCTTTTTGATTTGTGCTGCTACTTCTTCTCTGAGCGCTTCTTGCATTTTAGAGAAACCATCAAAACCTAGCTTTTTCGCAAGTCTAACAACAGTTGGTGTTGAAACATTTGCAATATCAGCGAGTGCTGTAATGGATTGCATTCCGGCGACAGGGTAATCAGTCAATAAGATGCTAGCGACCTGACGCTCAGAATGGGTTAACTCTTCCATACAGTCACTTAAGATGTCTTTAACAATGCCTGTGCCTGATTTCATTCAATCACCAATATGCTCAAAAACTTACTAAATAAAACTATAAATAATTCTATCAGAAATAAAATTGACAGTGTTAAAAATATTGTACAGAATTGTACAGAATGAAAAAGCCTTCTGAATCTTTGGAGTTGGATACTAATTTACTTGCTGAAAGTGAGGGCTCAGCAGCGGAATTAATTAATCCTAACGGTAAAGCTCCGATTGTTTTGATTTGTGAGCATGCTTCTAATTTTATTCCGGCATCTTTAAATAATTTAGGTTTAGATGCAGAAGGTTTGGTATCGCATGCAGCTTGGGATATTGGTGCTTATGAGATGGCTTGCAAGATGAGTGAATTACTTGATGCCCCCTTGATTGCATCGCGTGTTTCTAGACTTGTTTATGATTGTAATCGTTCGCCAGAATCAGGAATTGGTATTCCTAGTAAAAGCGAAAAAGTTGAAGTCCCTGGAAATAAAAATTTAACTGAAGCACAGATAAATAATCGCATTGAAAGTGTCTATAAACCCTTTCATGAATTGATCAATAAAACGATTCATGATCCGAAACGCTTAACACTTTCAAAGCAACATGTATCACCAGCGATCATTACCTTGCATAGTTTTACGCCCATTTATTTTGATGAGGTACGAACTGTAGAAATTGGACTTTTGCATGACAAAGATGACCGTTTGGCTAAACCAATGATGCGAGAGGCAAAGAAACAAACCAAGTTAAACACTGAGTTCAATGCGCCTTATAGTCCTACTGATAATGTAATGCATACAGTTAATGAACATGCACTTGAACAAGGTTTTTTGAATGTGATGATAGAAGTGAAAAACGATTTACTTTCTAACTCATCAGATATTAATTCGATTGCTATAGCTTTGGATGGAATGATCAAAGCTTCGTTGGGAGAAGAATACGTTTGAATATGGAAAAGAGATAATGGCAGTTCCTCAACTTACTTTTGAAAAACTAAAGTCTGATGTCAGTGAAGGAATCATTGATACGGTTTTAGTCTGCATTGTTGATATGCAGGGACGTTTAATGGGTAAGCGTTTTCATGCACAAAGCTTCATAGAGAGTGGTTATAAAGAAACACACTGTTGTAATTACTTGTTAGCTACTGATTTAGAAATGGAAACACCTGACGGTTATGCTTCAACGAGTTGGGAAGCAGGTTATGGTGATTACATTATGCAGCCAGATTTATCTACTTTGCGATATGTACCATGGCTAGAGGGTACTGCAATGATTCTAAGCGATGTGCTTGATCATCATACTCATGAATCGGTTCCTCATGCACCTCGACAAATTTTAAAAAAACAAATCGCACGATTAGAGAAACTTGGTTACAGCGCAAATATGGCAACTGAACTAGAGTTTTTCCTTTTCAAAGAAAGCTTAGAAGAATTGTCTGAGAGTGCTTTTACAAAACTTACGCCTGTAAGTGCTTATAACGAGGATTATCATATTCTGCAAACCACCAAAGAAGAAAATGTAATGCGCCCGATACGCAATCATTTGTATCAAATGGGTATCCCTGTTGAAGGTACAAAAGGTGAAGCCGAAGCGGGACAGGAAGAGTTAAATATTAAATATACCGAAGCTTTATCCTGTGCTGACCATCACACGATTGCAAAACATGCAGTTAAAGAAATTGCTTGGCAAAATGGTCAATCAGCTACCTTTTTAGCGAAGTGGGATCACAATAAAATTGGCAGTTCATCACATGTGCATCAATCACTATGGAAAGATGGACAACCTGTATTTGTCGATAAAAATGCCAAACTTGGTAAGTCTAAAATCATGGATCATTACATGGCAGGTTTAATTAGCTATGCGACTGATTACACTTATTTTATGGCTCCATATGTGAATAGTTATAAACGTTTTGCCAAAGGAAGTTTTGCACCTACAAAGATTGTATGGTCGGTTGATAATCGCACTGCAGCTTTCAGATTATGTGGTGAGAGTACAAAAGGAATTCGTGTCGAATGTCGAGTTCCTGGATCAGATATTAATCCTTATCTTGCGCAAGCGGCAATGTTAGCTGCAGGTATAAAGGGTATCGAAGATAAACTCGACTTACCCGAAGCATTTACTGGTGATGTTTATGCTAGTTCTGATTCAGAATCGATTCCTAATAATTTGTACAAAGCGATAAGCACTCTAGAAAATTCTACAATGCTCAAAGAAGCATTTGGCGAAGATGTCATCAAGCATTACGTAAGATGCGCAGAAGTTGAAATAGAAGAATTTGAAAAAATAGTGACTGATTGGGAAGTTAAACGTGGATTTGAGAGAGCATAAAAATAATGAGTAAAATTCTAAAGTGCATTTCTCCTATTGATGGTTCGCTATTTGCTGAAAGAGAAACCTTAAGTAATGAGCAAGCCAAAGAAGCCGCTGCCAATGCTAGAGTGGCACAGGTTGCTTGGGCAAAAAAATCTCTACAAGAACGAATAGATTTAGTCCATGCAGCGGTTTCAAAACTGGGTGAAAGTGAAGCTGAAACTGCCATAGAACTTGCCCACCAAATGGGTCGTCCAGTTAGATATGGTGGCGAGTATTCTGGCTTTAAATTTCGTGCGGATACGATGGCACAAATTGCTGAAAAAGGATTGGCTCCAATAATCGTAGAGGACAGCGATATATTTGTAAGAAGAATAGACCGCATTCCTTTGGGTGTAGTGCTTGTGATTGCACCTTGGAATTATCCTTATATGTCTGTTGTAAACACCATGGTTCCTGCATTAATCGCTGGAAACACAGTTATACTAAAACATGCAGAACAAACTTTTTTGGTCGGTGAGCGGATTGAAAAAGCATTTCAGGAAGTAGGGTTTCCAGAACATGTATTTCAACATTTGTTATTAGATCATGAAACGACTTCCGAGTTAATTAGCTCAAAAGCGTTTAATTTCGTCAACTTTACAGGTTCTGTTGGCGGTGGCAAAGCAATGGAAAAAGCAGCGGCCGGCACATTTATAGGCGTTGGCACAGAGCTAGGCGGAAAAGACCCAGGTTATGTTCGAGAAGATGCTGATTTGGATGCGGCTGTCGATACCTTAATTGATGGCGCAATGTATAACTCAGGTCAATGTTGTTGTGGCATCGAACGTATTTATGTTCACGAGAGTTTGTTTGATCAGTTTGTAGAGAAAGCAATTGAAATAGTCGCAGGCTATAAATTAGGTAATCCTTTAGAGCAAGAGACTACGATTGGCCCGATGGCGAATATACGTTTTGCTAGTGAAGTTAGGGAACATATCGATGACGCAATTGCTCAAGGTGCCAAACGATGTGTCGAAGTATTTGCGGAAGATGATGGCGGAGCTTATCTAAGTCCAACTATTCTGGTTGATGTAAATCACGACATGAATATTATGCGCGAAGAAACTTTCGGACCTGTTGTTGGGATAATGTCAGTAAAAGATGATGCCGAAGCAATTCAGCTAATGAATGATAGTGAGTTTGGTTTAACAGCATCAATCTGGACTAAAGATGCTGATAAAGCTTACGAGATAGGACAGCAGATTGAAACGGGCACAGTGTTTATGAATCGCTGTGACTATGTTGATCCTGAACTGTGTTGGACGGGTTGCAAAGATACCGGTCGTGGTGGTGGTTTATCCATAATCGGTTATCACAATTTAACCCGACCAAAGTCGTACCATCTAAAAAAACAATAAGAGAGATGTAAGAAAAAGTTTATTTAAAAGGAAGTAATTAAATGCCAAACATTGCCATATTATTTGTTAGATATGTGGATAAGCTCAATTATCGTGTTGGGCGCATTATCATGTATGGCATTTTTGTGATGATAGGTATTTTACTTTGGTCGAGTATCTCAAAAGCCGCATTTGTTATTCCTGCTTTCTGGACCTTGGAAGTTGCGCAGTTTGCCTTAGTGGCTTACTACCTTCTCGGTGGAGCGTATTCCATTCAACTAGGCTCAAATGTCAGAATGGATTTGTTCTATTCAAAATGGTCAGATCGCCGCAAAGCATGGGTTGATAGTTTTACAATATTGCTACTGATCTTCTATTTAGGTGTCTTGTTATATGGAGGCATCGATTCAACTCTTTATGCATTCA
>CALJIH010000118.1 GCA_937974135.1 uncultured Cocleimonas sp.
ATTCATTTGCGGATGGGATTGGAGTGGCTTCCAAAGAGGTTTGGAGGAATCTATACCGAATTCTGATATTAGAAAAAATGCTGATTCATTAGTTAACGCTGCAAATTGCTACACCCCACAAACCATGCAAGAACGTATTCAAAAGATAGACACTGTTTCAAGGTGGTTAAGAGCACAATGAAAGTGAAGAAGCTTTACATTCGATCTCAATTAAAACCGCCCAAAAGTGGGGGGGTGTCTTTTTTAGTCTTTAAAACACTTAAAAAACGCCTATTTATTCAATATAACTATAACGAGGTAATTCATGTTAAATAAAATTATCTTGGCAACTATACATCGTGAAGGGATCTCTAAGCTTGAATCGATGAAATCCGATATCTTTGAAGATGCTTCAACCTTCAAAGGTTGGTTATACCCTATTCGTTATCTTCTTGCTTTACGTTACTTAAAAATCAAAAAGATAGTGTTGAATGAATTTCGTGATAAAAAAATATATCCCATCTCTAATGACGACTATCAGCAAGCTTTTTTGAGTCATTTTTCATCAACTAATAAAGCGCTAGATACCACTGATAATAAGAATAATCCATTTTTATCATTTTTACTCAAAGCCAAATTCATCTATCCGGTTTTATTACTTGCTTTAGTTGCCACTGCTTTTAGTGCGCACAAATGGCATCAGCAAAAAGGTATTGAAAATGTTTTGGCTAATTACCTTCCTTACTATTCTGATCTGCTGCATCGAAAACTACTGCTAAAGCATAATGATGCAGGAGAAAAGAAGATTGCTGCAATAGATGCTTCTATTGAAAAAACTCAAGAAAAAATTCTGAGTGAACTTCCAGAAAGTGATGGCGTGAGAGACATCATGAAACAGCAACTACTGAAACTGAAAGATCCAGGCATGGATAGCGAAAAAATCATGCTTGGATTTAAAGCCGTGAATACGGTTTTTGATGAACACAAACAGCCTTATTACTTATCCCCAAAATCATTCACCATGCCTTGCTCTTCACTTATCGATGCACCTGTGGAACAAATGATGATGCTCAAAGAACTTGAATCTTTAATGAGTAATAATAATCCAGAATTATGCCGTACAACGATGATGACTACTTATAAAGTCGATGATCGTAGACAACTTTTTTATAAAGACCGACACGTTGAGAAAAGCGACAATATTGAATTGCCGCTGTTTCATGTCCGTAGAATAGATAAGGTTCCTGCGGTAGATGGAGCATTGGGTCTAACCTTTAAAGATCGGGGCATTGGCTCAATTATTTTGGTAGATAGAATTAAAAACTTCGCGCGAGAATCAATCTTACCTGCCCTTACTTTCCAAGGTAGAAATTACATTATTCCATATTGGATGCAAGGCTACTATGAGATTGAAGAAGCAGTTACTAAAGGTTATAAAAAAGATATTGACGATATTTATCCTGATAAAGTTGAACAACGTAAAGTTAAGACACTTATTAAACAGTTAATTAAAGACAAGTCGCGCATGCAAAATTCTAAAATGGAACAAACCATGCAACGTACCAATGAAAACAATGATAAAAATATATTCGGCAACGGTTTTGATGCGATTAGTGTTCTTTTAGGAAAAAACAAGCACCAACGAGGCCAAAAGAAAGAATTCGCTAAAAGACAATATAGCGATGAAGATTCATTCGCACTGAAAAAATTAGACGATACGCTTTATCCCAGTATTGAATATCATGAGGCTTATCATCAGATCGATAAAAAAGATTGGCGCCAACCAAACTGGATAATACCAACCTTTAAGGGACAATTAAGTGAAAATGCACTTGAACATACCATGGAAGAATTAGGTGCCTATCTATCTCAACTAGCGAATACAGACAAAGGACAAAATATTTGGTTGAGTAAGTTATTAATTTTTTCATTAAACCCAATGACAAAAGGGCAAGCAGAATATTACGCATCTAGTATCATTTTTAATGCGATGGAAGCTCTTTATTTAGAAGATCCACTGGTTCCAAGTTATATTGCAACAGTAGATGATAAAACACGAATTTTTAAAATTCTGTTAAAAAAAGACAGTGATGAAATTAGTAGTTTAGCCCGACGTGCTTATCAAATACTTTTCCAAAGAGACACCCCCCGACTTTTACAATAAGTTCAAAGATATATTAATAACTTCTATAACAGTTTAATTACCTCTCTTAAATAATGTGCTATCTTTGATTGACTAAGTGCTTTAAATAAAAATGTACTTTCTCCAAAATTTACTGAACTAGAATCTTTGATTGATAAAATGATCGAAAGTCGCTACAAAATAGAATACGTACTACCAGACGAAGATGTAAAAAAGTCATCTCCGTTTAGAGTTCTATGGTATTTACTGCTAATACCTCTAGTACTTTTAGCAGTAACTGCAATCACTTACGACTTTTCGCTGAAAAAGATATCTGAAGATTCCACAGTATTACTAGAAAAAGCAAAAGTTGCTATTTTCAACCTTGAAGATAGAAAGGAATTTAATACACCAGTGAAAACTTCTAATACATTGGTCGAAAAAGTTCTCATAGCTAAACCAAAAAAAGTAAGTAAACCTGAGCAAAATGAGGTTTTAATAAAGTCTGAAGCGAATGATAAACCTGAAAACATAGTTGATAAAAAACTGATTAGTGAACTTACCGCAAAGCAAGAGGAACAACTAAAAGCTATTCAAGAACAGATAGAAGAGAACAAAAAACTAAGTAAAAGTCTGAGCTCTTTATCTTCTAAGTTAGTTTTGGAAAAAACTAGAAATGATTCTCTAAATTCTAAACTATCTGAACAAGAAAAAGACAGGCTTGAGTTAGAAGAGCTGTTAAATAAAACGCTAGCTGATTTTGAAAAGAGTAAACAATTAGCTATACAAACTAACGTTAAAAAGCAGGTTGTAGAAACAATATCTGCCCCCAAAATTGTAAAATCGGCAACTGATTCTAAAGATACTGAAGTGGTTGATACTGAAGACAATCAGAAAACCAATAATACTCCTGTAACTACAACAGCTTCTTCTGCTGAAATTGTACAAATTAAAGAAAAAAAAGAAGAAATAGAATTATCTGAAACCGATAAAATCATCAAGGCTATGTCAGCTGAAAAGGAACAAAAAGCCCCTGAACTAATAACAACAGAAAAAACTGAAACAAAACCGAGAACCTTCCCTCCCCTAGTATTGACAGAAAAAACAACAGAGACCTCTGAAGAAAAACCAAAAAAAGAAAAAGAAATTACATTTTCATTAGGAATACAAAATAACGAATCACTAAAAACAAATGATTCTTTGGCAGATACTTCAAAAACGGAAACTCAAAAAAATAAACCTGATGAGCTTAAAGAAGATACCAACACTGATGCCAAAGTCGAAAAAACTACAATTGATAATGAAGTAGTAGCAGTAAAACCAGATCCAACAATCGAAGCTAATCAAGAAAAACCAGTTAATACAGAACCTTCGAAGACGCCTTCACCTGTAGACGCAATCATTGCGGCAATGCAACAAGCTCAATCAAACGATTCAACTGAGTCGGATCAAAACATTGATCCAGAGTTAGAAAAAGATATTAAACAACAACTCGTTGAACAAGGTGATATTTCTATAGATAACTAAATGATCTACTTTTTATAAATTTGATCAATTTCTAACGTAATATTATCCCCACGACTTACAATTGATTTTTCAGAAAATATATCGCCATTAGCAGGCACAGGCTGACCTGTTTTAGATATTCGCGCACCAACAGTAACAATATTAAAAGAAGATAATTTCAAATTTGGCATCATCGCCATATCATCATTTAATATTAACTCTAAAGGAAAGTCTTTAACTTGTTTTTTTACCGCGGCTAAGGGCATTGGCGGCCCACTCATTGCTTTAGCATAAATAAAAACTGGATCTTCAGGAGAGGCTTTTTCCTTAAATTCAGGTGCAATAGATATCTTGAGTTTTATGCTTTTATTTTCATTAGTGTTTGAATAAATCGCTTTTTCGGTTTTCTCAGATGATTGCTTGTTATTATTAGTTCCTAAACGATTCTGTGCCTCCTCAATCAAACCAAGGACTGCTGTTTTTTCATCAGGTTTATTCTCAATAAAAGGCAATACTTTCTGCCATTGAGTTATTGCCTCTTGATACTCAGCTTCTTGACTAGCGGCCATTCCTGATAGCCAAAGTGCCGTTACATTTTTTGGTTCAATAGTGAGAGCTTTTTTTACAAGTTCTCTAGGTCTACCGGCTAATTGACCCTCATTATTCATAGATATTGCATCTGCAAGTGACAGCATTGTTTCTGCTAAATCAGGTCGCAAAGCAAGTGATTTATCAAAAGACTCTATTGCCTCCGGGATACGATTGATCATCATATATGCGCGACCCAACATATACCAACCTCTTGGATCAGTAGGATTACTCTCCATTTCTTTTCTAAGCTGTTGCGTTATCTTTTCTACATCGGGGGTGCCATCTGCTTTTAAAGGCATATTGGCTTTGGTTACTTCTGTCACCGCTTTTTTAGCATCTAAATGTTTTGTGAAATCAAGGTTCCCTAAACTCAAATATACAGGGACAGCAATTATTGGAGCTAATAATAAAATCAACCAGGTATCAATGGACTTAGTGGAAGATTTTTGAGTTGTGTTTTCTACATTATTTTCAACAAGTTCTAAGTCCAACTCTTTTAAATCATTGAATAAAGCATATTCCAATTCCTTCTTAACTGAGTTGTAATTACTTTCATCTATATCATTCTTTTCATAACGTTGCTCTAATTCGGCGAGTTGTTCTTTCGCAATCGCGATATTTTGATCCCGAGTAGCATCTTGATTAATTTCTCTCTTTAGGAGTGCAGGTAAAATAAATGCAATTGCAATTGCAATTAAAAGCGTAATAAAAAACCAAAACATTCTTATTTCTCTCTATCAGAACTAGATTTCAACAGATTACGTACCGACTCTAAATCATCATCGGTAATTGTTTCGGTTTGTTGATCATTTTGATTTCGAATCATTTTTAATATAAAGAAGATGCTCAATAAAAGTAGTAGTGGCGGACCTATCCACAATAATAAAGTCTTAGCTTTAAAAGGTGGTTTGTATAGCACAAAATCTCCATAACGAGCCGTCATGTAATTAACGACATCTTCCCTACTTTTACCTGCAATAACCATTTGATACGTTTTTTCACGCATATCTCTAGCCAGCTCAGCATTTGATTCAGCTAAGTTTTGGTTTTGACATTTTACGCAGCGTAACTCCGCGATTAAATCTAAGTACAATCTCTCTCTTTGAGGGTTTTCAAATGAATGAAACTCGATTTGTACAGAATAAGTCGAAAAAGTTGAAACTAAAATTATTGGAATTATTAACACTTTAAGGAAGTTATTCATTATCCTTCCTTTCTTAATTTATCAATCAGAGGTACTAAAATTTCATCGACAGCTTGATCAAAAACTGGACCAGTAAATTTGTATCGAACAATCCCTTTTTTATCGATGACAAAAGTCTCAGGTACACCGACAACCCCCCAGTCTAACCCTGCGCTTCCATTAGTATCGACTGCTACAGCAGTGTATGGGTTACCATATCTTGCTAACCATGAGATTGCTTCATCGGTATATTCTTCAGTGCCATAATCTTTATAGTTTAAGCCAATCGTAGGAACCTTCATCTTTTCAATTAATCGACTTAATACTTTATGTTCAGCACGACATGAAACACACCAGGACGCCCACAAATTAAGTACCCAAACCTGACCTTTCATCTCTGTTGCAGTTATCATTTCATCTTGCTTATAGAGCTTAGGCAAAGTAAATTCTGGCGCTTCCTGGCCTATGAATGGAGAGGGAATAACTTTAGGATCATTTTTTAGTCCAAACAGCATCAGGCCCACAAGCGCTATAAATGCAAATAAGGGAATAAAGTACTTCTTATTCACGCAGTAGCTCCAGATACTTGATCGGAACTATTCTTCAGTTCACTTGAAGGGAGAGTTTGTTTTACTATTACTTTTCTAGTGCGACGATAGCGTTTATCAAATGCTGCTAACATTCCACCAAGCCCCATAAGTACGCCACCTAACCAGATCCATCTTACAAATGGTTTATGATAAATTCGAAAGCTCCATGCATTATTTCCAAGAGGTTCACCTAAAGCAGCAAACAAATCACGTGTAAAACCAGCATCAATACCTGCTTCTGTCATTGGCATTTGATCACGACCATAATCACGTTTCTCAGGGTACATTTTATTCACTAATTTACCCTCTTGAGTAACATCAAGGGTGGCTCGACTAGCAATATAGTTATCAACTTTTAATGATTCAATATTTGTAAACGCAAAATTGTAACCAGCTAAATCATAACTTTGACCAATTTCTAGCCGAACATCTTTTTCAGTATCATAAATTGACACTAGAGTTATTCCTATTACTGTCATTGCCATGCCAATATGAGCAATAACAGAGCCCCAAGACGACAATGGTAATTTAAAAGGTGAGCGACCAAGACTTACAACCCACATTAATGCGCCTAAAGTAACCCAACTTCCTAAAAATAAACCTAAGGTTGTTTTGACATTGAAATCAGAAATTAGAATCAGTGGAAGGACAAACGCAGCAACCAAACTCACTGTAAGAGGAATCCATATTTTCTTTAGGATTCGACTTGGCTGATCTTTTTTCCAACGTATGAAAAAGCCAAATCCCATTGTGATTAAAAGCAATGTTCCAAGTGGGACTGTGACATAGTTAAAGTAAGGAGGGCCAACCGATATTTTGCCTGATCCAAACGCATCAATAATGAGTGGGTAAAGCGTGCCCAATAAAACTGTCGCAGTCATAATGATCAAAATAACGTTATTTACCAACAATCCTGATTCACGAGACACTAAAGAAAAAATACCAACGGAGCGAAACTTATGGGCTCTAAATGCAAAAAGAGTGAGAGACGATCCTATAACAACTAAGAGAAAAATTAGAATAAATAAACCACGTTCAGGATCACTCGCAAATGAATGCACCGAAGTCAGTACTCCCGAACGAACTAGAAAAGTACCAAGAAGACTCAGCGAAAAACCTAGAATACAAAGTAGTATTGTCCATGCTTTAAAACTCGCGCGTTTTTCAGTCACAGCAAGTGAATGAATTAGCGCTGTTCCTACGATCCATGGCATCAGTGAAGCATTTTCAACAGGATCCCAAAACCACCAGCCACCCCAACCTAATTCGTAATATGCCCACCAACTACCTAAAGTAATACCAAAGGTTAAAAACATCCAAGCAATATTTGTCCATGGTCTTGCCCAACGCGCCCATGCAGCATCAAGTTTGCCACCAATCATGGCTGCTATGGCAAAAGAAAAGGCAACTGATAAGCCTACATAACCCATGTAAAGCATGGGTGGATGAATCGCCAAACCTATATCTTGCAACAATGGATTTAATTGTCTACCTTCAGCAGGTATTTGTAACAAGCGTTCAAAAGGATTGGATGTCAACAACATAAATAACATGAAGCCAACGCCAATTAAGCCCATTACACTAAGAACTCGAGCCAGCATGATTGGTGGTATGCCCTTACTAAAATAACCTACTGCAGCGCCCCAGCCGCCCAAAGTTAATGCCCATAGCAATAAAGAGCCCTCATGTGCGCCCCAAAGTGCCGAGATCCGGAAGATAGTTGGCATTTGCGAATTCGAATTGTTAGCAACGTATTTAACCGAAAAATCATTCGTCAGAAATGCAAAAAGTAAGCAAGCAAAAGACACACTCAAGAAAAACATTTGTGCAAAAGAAGCTGGTTTTGCTATCGCTACCCAGTTATTTCGACCAATCAAAGATCCCAGCAATGGAAATACACCCTGAACGATAGCAATCGAAAGAGCTAAAATAAGTGCAAAATGTCCTATTTCAGGTATCACTGATAAGTACCTTTTTTAGCAGGTGCAGGAGCATGCTCTTTATTGAGCGTGTCAGATAATTCTTTGGGCATATATTCTGCATCGTGTTTAGCTAACACTTCTTCAGCATAAAATAATCCATCCTTAGCCATTTTTCCTCTAGATACCTGACTTTTCCCCTCTGCAAATAAATCAGGAAGGATTTTGTTAGTGACAACCGTAATTTCATTATTTCTGTTATCACGCACAATAAATCTCGCTTCTAAATCGGTTTTACTACGCTCAAGACTGCCTTCTTTAACTAATCCACCCAATCTAAATACCTGTCCTTCAGGCACTTCACCTGCAAGCACTTGTTCAGGTGTATGCAAATAGGCAAGATTTCCTTTCATAGCCTTCGTAATAAGTGCTGATGCTGCCCCAACACAGCATAAAGCAAGCAATACAAAGAATAAGCGTTTTGTTCTTGGTTTCATTTTTCTTGCCTACCTAAGCTTGATTTTTTCGTTGACGTTGATTGAGGCGATTATTACGTTTAATTTGCTTAATCAACACGCGTCTTTTCATAATCAGACTAAATACTTCTAGTATCATTAATATCATCGCGACACCCATGGCGCTCCAAATAAAAACACCAAAGCCACCCATGCTGAAGAATTCACTCATGATTAATGCTTCCTCTCAGAATTTGTGATCTCAGCAAGCTTAGACACCCAAGTAGTAGAACGTTCACGCTCGAGAATAATAATTCGAGCACGCATTAAAGTTGTTGCGAAGCTATACATCCAAAAACCTAGAGTAGTTACTAACATTCCTATTAAGATATTAGATTCAACTCTTTTCAGGGATGATTCTTGATGCAATGATGCACACTCAGTAGGGTCTGGGCAATTAACCGCATAATAAATAATGGGTACTAAAGCTAAGCCAACTAAAGCCAATAAAGCAGAGGCTTTATCAGAACGACGTTTGTCATCAATCGCTGATTGCAAAGCAATGTAACCGATGTAAACAAAAAGCAATATTAAAAAACTAGTCAGTTTAGGATCCCAGTCCCAATAAGTTCCCCAACTGGTTTTTCCCCAAATCGCGCCTGTTGCAAGAGCTATAACTGTCATCACGGTACCAGTGATAGCAGTCGCGGATGCAAGCATATACGAAAGACGTGTATTAAAAATGAGACCGAGCATCGCCCAAAAAACCATCACCGCGTACAACCACATCGCCATCCATGCAGATGCAACATGTACATAAATGATTCGATAGTATTGTTTTTGATCATTCAAAACATCTGCTGTTTTGAAAAACCCCCAATACAAACCACCTGCAATACATACAATGGCAGCAATCCAAAATAAGGGAATAAGCTTACCTGCTAAAGGGTAAAAACTCATTGGAGCAGAATATTTAAACCAATTAATCTTCATTTTACCTTTATGACCTATCTCACCTTAAATAATCGATCTAAATATTAAAAAAAGACACCCCCCCACTTTTGCATGATCTTACCTTTTTGTTCTTTAAAAAGGTAAATAGAATTTATGCAAAGCTATGAGGTTTTACCAAACACAAAGTTGTGTTCTTATATTTCGGTGAATTTAAAAGTGGTGATTATAATACGAATTACAATGTTTTTTTAGATTTGAGTTTGAATCACAAAACAATGTTTTTTAAATCATTCTATTGAAATCTTAAGAGCAACAGCTGTTACCCAAGGTGAAAACACCATGGCCAGCAAACTAAATGCTAAAAGCAGTAATATATAAGGTTCAATACTTACACCTTGCATCATACTAGTAGAAATTGCCCCAGCACCATATACCAATACTGGAATATAAAGGGGTAAAACGAGCAAAGACACTAAGACCCCACCACCACGTAAACCTAAGGTTAAGGCAGCCGCTATAGCACCCAGCATACTAAGCACTGGCGTACCGATTAATAGTACCAACATCATTACCAGAATTGTATTTATAGGAAGGTGATAAAACAGCCCCACTAGTGGAGAGATTAATACCAAAGGTAATCCGGTTAATAACCAATGCGCTAAAATTTTAGCAAGCACCGATATTGATAAAAAACTGGGGGCTAATACAATTTTTTCCAAAGTACCATCTTCATAATCTGCACTAAATAAACGATCTAATGCTAATGTTGATGCCAATAAGGCTGCAATCCACACCACGCCAGGGGCTATTTTCTTCAATACTGCTTCTTCAGTGCCTACACCTAATGGAAACAAACTAATAACCACCACAAAGAAAAACAATACCGTGAATATTTCGCTTCGGCGCCTTAATGCTAATAACAAATCCCTTTTAAGGATAATCCAGAATGCGCTAGTCATTATCTGAACGATTTGGTTTATTGTTTGATTGATCAAGGTTAATTGTTAAAATCTTACCTTGTGTCAGTGGTACTTCTTGATGGGTGGTCAGTATTACCGTGCCATCATTTTCTACATGACTTGCAATAACATCTTGTAGCTTTTTAACGGCAAAACCATCTAAGGCTACAAAAGGTTCATCGAGTATCCATAATTTGGCATTTGTGAGTAATAGGCCCGCTAGAGCAACACGCCTTTTTTGCCCTTGAGAAAGTTGTGCCGATGATTTGTATTCAGAACCAAATAATCCAATATCTTCTAAAGCTTGTAATAACTGCTCTTCTGAATAACTAGCACCCGCTAAAGCAGTATTTATTTGTAAGTTTTCTAGAGCACTTAAGTCAGCTTTTATTGCGTTGTGATGCCCCAAATAAAACAATTCATTTCGAAAAACTTCATCCTGTTTTTTTATAGTTAGATTGTGCCAAAGGACTTCACCGTCATCTGCTTGAGAAAGTCCACATAAAGTGCGAAGTAGTGTTGTTTTACCTGTTCCATTTTGTCCCTCAATACGCATTAACTGTTTATTAGTTAAAACAAATGAAAGCCCTGAGAAAAGCTCTTTTTCTCCTCTGATACATTGTAAATTGTTAACTACTAGCGACATGTGGCTAGTTTAAAGAAAATAGACAATAGGGTCGAGTTTATAGTTAATGATCGTATTAGGAACCTAGAGCTAACTGATCCAAACCATCAATATCTCGCAAAAAAATAATTCTTTGATCATCATCTAAGTTTTTGGCCAAATTTAAAAACAACTCTCCTACTAAATTCGACTCTTTAGCCGCTTTTTTTAACAGTATTATTGCTACGGGTCCAAATGACTCTGCTAATCTATCTTCGACAATGTTCATAACATCGTGTGTAATGACATCAGCTGCCCTGAGTGGGTTGAGAGCGGTAATAGTTTTATCAAAACGTGTAGGAAGACTTTCAACAACATCATTTGGACCTGCTTGTGACTCAGTAACACTAATTATTGAGTCTACATGTGGTACAGATTCCAAAGTTTCATTGAGATACTCTCTGTCATAATTTAAGTCACCCACACACACAACGGTCAATTTTACACCGTTCTCATGTTCATCAGTAATACATCGACGATAGATTAATCCTAAGTTTCCCAACTTACGCATTAAAATAGGTAAAATACCCATTTTCTTGGTGGCAATCAGCTTGATTTCTATCGATTTAGTTAACAAAATTTCTCCAAAAAATTAAAGCTTAAAGCGTCATAAAAAATAAATAAATTGCCATAAAAATTATGGATATAGCGAGCTTTTTAAGCGTACCGATTATTGTATACAATAGCTTAATAAAGGATGAATATTTGCAATTTAATGATTAGCGGATAGATGATACTCACTAAAAACTTCTGTATGATTAACTCACTTAATTTAGGGCATATACTTGCATCGATCACTTATGGATGATTTGGATAAAATTAGTAGTGAAAATGACGATGAACACACTAAAAAAAGAGGCTGTTTAGGCACCTTAGGAATCATCCTAATTACCTGTATCGTATCGGTAGTTGTAAGTCTATTTGCCGTAAATTACTTTTTATTTCCGGGAAAACTTGATCCGGTTGAACTCTCACAAAAAGAAGAGAGCAAACTAAATAGCAAACTAAAACAGTTTGGTTTGCCTACCCTACCTAGCGATAGCGGTGCAAGAATTGAACCCGAACCCTACACCGAGGTAGGGGCAAACAGAGAAATTAATTTCACTGAAAAAGAATTGAATGCCATGCTCGCTAAAAATACTGAGCTTGCGGATCAAGTCGCCATCGATTTAAGCGAAAATCTCGCTAGCGCTAAAATCATTATCCCGCTTGATCCTGATTTTCCGATACTTGGTGGTAAAACTTTAAAAGTGAATGCTGGTGCTGAACTTTCTTATGCCAACGGACGACCTACGGTGATATTGAAAGGTGTAAAAGTTTGGGGTGTGCCAATCCCAAATGCCTGGCTTGGCAATTTAAAAAATGTCGATTTAGTAAAAGAATTTGGTGGAGACGAAGGATTTTGGCAATCTTTCGCAGATGGTGTCGATAATATTTCAGTCGGCGAAGGGCAATTAAAAATTAAACTTAAAGAATAATAGGAGAAGTTTTAATGGACTTAGGAAGCAGTTTAGATGGTTTATTTACACTAGAAAGTCTTTTTACATTTGGTATGCTAATTCTGCTTCAAGCAGTACTTGGTTTTGATAATTTGTTATACATCTCATTAGAGTCCCAACGCGTAGAACCCTCTAAGCAATCAATGACACGTAAATGGGGTATTGGTTTAGCAGTCATACTCCGTATTATTTTATTATTTGCGCTGTTGAATATCCTGCAATTATTTACCAGCGAGATATTTGCTTTAGATATCAAAGGCATTATTAAAGGCTCATTTAATCTTGAGAGTATTGTGGTGTTTTTAGGGGGTATTTTCTTAATTTACACAGCAATAAAAGAAATCATGCATATGATGTTGCTTGAAGAAGACATGGAAAAAGAACGCAAACCCAGTTCTTTTTGGTCAGTGCTATTTTCAATAGTGATTATGAATGCGATCTTCTCTTTTGATTCTATTTTAAGTGCAATGGCATTAACTCAAAACTTCATCCTCATGGCGAGTGCCATACTTATCGGTGGTATTTTAATGGTGGTGTTAGCAGATAAAGTCACTGAATTCTTGAAAAAGAATCGTATGTACGAAGTAGTCGGGTTATTTATTCTTTTCTTAGTCGGTGCAATGTTGATATCGGAAGGTGCTCATAAAGCAGGGTTAGAATTGTTTAACACTGAAATTCATGCAATGAGTAAAGGCACGTTCTATTTGATTATTTTCGTAATGGTAATTGTAGAAATGGTCCAATCTCGTTATCAAAAGAATCTAATTGCGCTTAAGCAACCAAAAACTTACGAGAAGTAGTAATTCTAAAATGCCCTCAGCGTATGCTGTGGGTATTATTACAACTTGCCATTTGAAAAGTACACCCCCCTACTTTTAGGGGTTTCACATTTCATACAGATTAAATTACCTTCTATTTCTTATTGATTTAAATTTAAATTTTTAGTGAATTTGATGTACACTGAAATCAACTAGAATGTGTTAACCCCAATAATTATAACCACAAAAGCGCTTAACAATATTTTCTCTGGGCTAATGAAAAATAGGGATGTGGTATGAACCGAAAAGCAATTTTGCAACTAGCATGCTTGATCATATTAAGTCTGTTTGTCTTTAATGCAAACGCAGAAGGATTATCTGAATATTTACAAAATCCTGAAGCAACAAAAACATCTTTAGAGGCAAAGACTTCAACAATTTTCTCGAATGAGGCATCGACGTTAAACGGCTCAAAAGATTCCACTCAATTAAAAAACATTATTGAATTGGTTGTTGCTGGTATCGTAGCTGCTGCGTTAATCATCGTAGTATTGGTGATTTTCTTAGGACGATGGTTAGCGGGTCGAGAAAAGAAACTAATAAAAGAATTACGCATGGAAGCAGAAGAAAATAGCGATCACATTTCTTCAGCTGCATCGACCATAAGAGAACAAGAAAAAGAGACAACCCAGATTACCCAATCAATGCGTAATCAATCTAGTAAGTTAGAACTTCAGCAAAAAGAAACAGAGCATTATTCTAAAAAAATTGCCGAATCTTCTAAAAAAGTTAAGCAATATGAAAAAGATCTGGGCACGGTTTCGGATAAAGTTTCTGAAAATATGACAAAAATCCAAAAATATTGGGACGGACAAGTGAATGAAACGGTGGATACGATAAGCCTCTTTCAACACAGCCTAAAAGAAAATATTAATGTAGCCACTGAAGAGCTCGATAAAATTAATGAGCAGAAAACAATTTCTGATGAATTACTACAAGAAGTGTTAAACAAACACAACGAGCAAAATTTACACATTGATAACAATACCGAGCTTTCTGATAAATTGACAGCAAACCTTGAGCAAGCATTTGTTGAATCAAATAAATTACTGGATTTACTAAAAAAACAACAAGAACAAGCCGAATCATCCTTAAACGAATACTCGGAGCGTTTGAATAATTTTGAAGAGCAAGCCTATGAGCAGTTTGATACGAGTTTCCAAGTTGCCGATTTAGCACGACAAGAGCTTTCTGCGAATCTTGACGAAAACCGTAAACATATCGAAACCATGCGCCGTCAGGAAGAACAAAGTCACAGTTTAAACTCTCAAATTACTAAAAACCTCGAGACTTTAGATTATTCTAAAATAGTCAAAATATCCGAAACACTGGATACCACACAAAATATGTTTGATGATATTCACCATAAGGTTGAAGAAACACGCCATATGCTCGATGAACTAAAACAAATCGAAGAAGATATCAAAACGACTGCTAGTAACGTAGAAAGCGCCACCAAAACACAATCATTATTTGATCAACAAGATGCTGAAATAGATAAGCAGATTGATGAGCTGCTTGAAAATGCTGAAAATGAATTAAAAAAACAAAGTAAGTTATCTGAAGATTTACCCAAAGACGAAACTGAACTAGAAGCTAAAGCATTGAATGCTGATTCTGAAAAAGCCATTTCTGAGAAAATCAAAGAAGAAGTTGATGCACTGGAAAATCCATCTGAAAAAATCAGAGGAAACACTACAGTAGCGATCACAGATTACAAAATGGCTAGTGGAGATAGCAGTACGCCACTGTCATTTTTTCGCGATATAAAGAAGAATAGTTCGAATCAGAAATAAAATGAGCCATCCTTGGCTCCCAGTCACTAGTTTCCTTATTACAATAAAGTAAAAATTACTTTTTTGTAGGCCAAATCCTTGGCCCGTCACTGGTGTATCCTAATTTTATTAATTTACTGCGGGTAAACACTACTCTCTTGTAGTGGGATTAATATAACAGCCATAGTTTGAGTATCACATGTTCAATATGTTTAACGGCTTGCAATTAAAGACGTATGAATAAACGGTAAACTTCTAGGGATAAATAACTAATGCTTGTGCGATCTACTACGAAATAGGCTTTCCAAATTGAGTTTCAACTGAACCTTGAGTAAATACTTTTTTTAATAAACCATGATTGAGACGATGGGCTGAACTTTTAGCGGTAATTTTTCCTTTTATGTGGCCATTCGCAAGCATTAAATCCCCCATTAGGTCTAACACTCTGTGATAGATAATTTCGTTTTCCATGCGCAAACCATCTTTATTTAAAATGTTATCTTTACTATCAATCACCAATGCTGTTTTCATATTTGCACCTAAGCATATCGGGTCTTTTTGAAAACGAGTGAGTTTTGCTAATAAGCCATTTTTTAAGCGCCCAAATGTTCTGGCAGATGACATTTCATGTTTAAAAATTTCGGGCGTAACTTCACCTTGCCAATTCAGTAAACCGAAATGAGATAGTGATATAGAAATATCAAGTTCTAAATTATCTGCAGGTTCTATTTTTATAGAACGCTTATCTTCTGAGATTTCTACAGTTTCGATTACTTTGTGAAAAATTCGAGACTGATCTTGTTGTTGAATACCAACTTGTTCGATCCCTTGAATGAATAATTGAGCACTGCCATCTAAAACAGGAATCTCACTACC
This sequence comes from uncultured Cocleimonas sp., assembly GCA_937974135.1. Lineage (GTDB taxonomy): Bacteria > Pseudomonadota > Gammaproteobacteria > Thiotrichales > Thiotrichaceae > Cocleimonas. The sequence continues at coordinate 15,891 of CALJIH010000118.1, forward strand.
ATTGACCTCCACAATAGCGTTATCAATGCCACAGGCAAAAAAAGCGGCTAATAAATGTTCTACTGTACGAATCTGATGACCGTCTTCAGAGACCAAACACGTGCATAATGGGAGTTCTTTCACCGATTGCCATTGCGCTGGTATAGAAACCTTATTTTTCACACCCCCCCACTTTTGAGGCATTTTAACGAATGTTATTCCAGTGTTTACTGGAGCAGGAAGTATCCGAATTTTATGATTTTTAGCGGTATGTAAACCGGGACCTTTAAACTCTAAAGGTTCACCGATGCAGCCTTGCGGAAAATTATGCATCTTTTAATTTTAACAGATTTTTATAGGATTTTAGTTAGGAATATACGTAGATAAATCAATAAATTACTCAGCAGAATCTCTTTGCAAATCCCACATTTCTGCGTAACGTCCTTTACTATTTAACAAGGTTTGGTGCGATCCTCGTTCAACCACTTTTCCGGCTTCCATCACCATAATCATATCTGCATCCACGATAGTAGATAAACGATGCGCGATGATAAATGTTGTGGTATCGGAAGATATTTCTTTTAAGGTTTTCTGAATCGCTTGTTCGGTACCTGTATCTAACGCTGATGTGGCTTCATCAAAAATTAGAATCGCTGGTTTTTTTAGAATAGTTCTGGCAATAGCCACGCGCTGTTTTTCCCCACCAGAAAGCTTTAAACCGCGCTCACCCACGATACTATCCCAACCATCAGGTAGACTTTCGATAAAGTCATAGATATGCGCCATTTTGGCAGCTTGTTTGACTTCTTCTTCAGTTGCATTGAGATTGCCATATTGTATATTGTAAAAAATCGATTCATTAAACAAGATAGTATCTTGCGGAACTATGCCGATATTTTCTCGTAAGCTATCTTGGCTAACATTTTTGATATTTTGCCCATCGATTAAGATTCGACCTTTTGTGACATCATAAAATCTAAAAAGTAAGCGCACTAATGTGGATTTACCGCCACCGCTGTAACCTACAACGGCTAATGTTTTACCAGCTGGAATATCGAAATCCACATCATGTAATATCGACCTTTTTTCATTATAAGCAAAAGAGACATTATCAAATTGTACTTGTCCTTTACTGACAGCTAAAACAGGAGCATCTAAGTCGTCCTTAATTTCTGGTTCTTGTTTTAACAACTTAAACACTAAGTCCATATCCGCGAGGGTGTATTTGATTTGACGATAAATAATCCCTAACGCACCTAAAGGGATAAATAACTGCAACATAAAAGCATTCACCATCACCAAATCACCGATACTCATGGATTTATTTACCACACCATTTGCAGCAAAAAACATAATCACTGTGACGCCCAAAGCAATAATGGCACCTTGCCCAAAATTCAACATCGACATGGTGCTTTGACTTTTTACCGCGACCTCTTCCCACTCTTGCAGAATATCGTCGTAACGTTTTTGTTCTAAGCCTTCGTTATTAAAGTATTTAACTGTCTCGTAGTTAATCAAGCTATCAAAGGCATGTGTGTTTGCTTGTGAATCCAATCGATTCATATCGTGGCGGTAATGCATGCGCCACTCTGTCACCAAAAAGGTAAAAATCACATAAATAATGACCGTTCCAAAAGTCACCACTGCGAACACCCAGGCGTAATTAGATAACAAAATAAACGCGACTAAGGTGAATTCAATTGCAATCGGAAAAATACTGAACACCATGAAGTTCATTAAGGTGGCGACTGAACGAGTACCGCGTTCTAAATCACGACTGATTGCGCCTGTTTTGCGCTCTAAATGAAAGCGTAATGAGAGATTATGAAGATGTTGCATAACGCGTTTTGAAAGCTCACGCATGGCGTGATAACGCACGCGCGCAAATACAGTATCGCGCAACTCATTAAACAGCGAACTCAATAAACGAAATACACCATAACCAATTAATAATCCAACTGGTAATACTAATAATTGCTCCTCTTTACCATCGAATTTATCGATAATTTCTTTCAACAACAAAGGAACAGCAACTGTCGCTAATTTAGCTAACACCAAACAGGCTAATGCAATCAAAGCACGACCTTTGTATGCACTGAGATATGGAAGTAATTGCCGCAAATTTTGATAATCTCGACGATTACCTTGCAGATCTTCCCCTGTATGATTAATGTACAAATTGAATCCCTGAATTGAAGATGATGAATTGTGCTAAGCATTTAGTATTGTGCCTTAATCTTAGAATTCAATCACAGCAAGAAGGACTCAATAAAGGCTATACCGTAGTTGGGCTATTCTGTATCATTCTCCTGCTATGACAAAATCATCCAATCACCAGCCCACTGAAAAAACTAAAACTGAACGTATTCAGAAGATTCTTGCTCGTGCCGGTTATGGTTCGCGCAGAGAAATTGAGCGTTGGGTTGTCGCAGGTGAAATTACTGTAAACGGCGTCATTGCTACCAGCGGGCAAGCAATTAGTGAAACAGATAAAGTTGTTTTACGCGGACAAGTATTAAAACTTGCCTCAAAGCTTAAAGCCAAACCGCAAGTCATTTTGTATCACAAAAAAGTCGGCGAAATTTGTTCGCGCAACGACCCCGAAGGTCGTCCTACCGTGTTTGATTCATTACCCAGTTTGAGCAGCGGTCGCTGGATTCAAGTCGGCCGCTTAGATATCAATACAGATGGATTAATGTTGTTTACCACTGACGGCGAGTTAGCAAACCGTTTAATGCACCCGTCTTATGAAATCGAACGCGAATACGCATCACGTATTTTGGGCGACGTCACTGAAGAAATGCTGACCAATCTTAAGCAAGGAGTCATGCTCGAGGATGGCGAAGCTAAATTTAATAGCATTCAGTTTGCGGGTGGTGAGGGTGCTAATAAATGGTTTAATGTGACGCTTAATGAAGGTAGAAACCGAGAAGTAAGGCGTTTATGGGAATCACAAGACCTTATTGTTAGCCGTTTGCGTCGCATTCGATATGGCAATATAGAATTGAAACGTTCTCTTCGTGCCGGTAACTACGAAGACCTAGATATTAGGAAAATGCGCTCGCTTTACGAAAAAGTAAAATTAGAACTAGAAGAAGAAAATTTTTTATCCAAAAGTGAATATAAAAATCGCGCTGATCGTAATGCTAAATTTAAATATGGAAAGAAAGCAGTTTCGAACAAATATCGTGGGAAAAAGCGTTAAAAAAGACACCCCTCCACTTTTAAACGCTTTTAACCTTAAATAGCTATTTTGTACGTCTCATTTTCGATTTCTTCTTTTTAAATCGCTCTGGATGTGCTAATTTCTCGCGCTTATCCATTATCCAAACATGCATTAAGCTACCCAAAAACATCAGAAAGCTAAATAGTAATAATAAATAACCGTAGGTTTTTTCATCTGCAGATAAGATGTACCACACACCCATCAACATATAGGCAAATGACACCATGGTGATCACGACGAAGGTGTAACGTTGAGCATTAAGAATGCCACGTGTGAAGAATAACAACGGACCCGCAAAAAACAGGATTTCTACTGAACGTGGATAGACTTGATTCGGTGTCAGCCAACTATTCCAAACTACGATTAAAATAACTAAACCGAGAATTCCAATCGCTGCTAAAGCTCGCCAAAAGGTAGTGATATCCATCAATTAATCGGTGAGTTTTAGGGATAAATTAGCAAGTCGTTTACCCAAAGCAATGCAGAGTGTTTTTTCTTCATCACTCAATGGCAGATCACTGTTAGCACCAGCTACATGAGAGGGTCCATAAGGTGTGCCACCGGTAGTTGTCGTAAGTAATTCTGACTCTGAATAAGGCAAGCCACTGATAATCATACCATGATGCAATAAGGGGATTATCATGCTAAGCAGCGTCGATTCTTGACCACCATGCAAACTGGATGTGGAAGTAAATACACCAGCAGGTTTTCCAACCAAAGAGCCAGAAAGCCATTGTCCGCTAGTTTTCTCTAAAAAGTATTTAAGTGGTGCAGCCATATTGCCAAAACGTGTAGGACTACCTAAGGCTAAACCATCGCAGTTTTTTAGCTCATCCAATGAAACATAGGGTGCGCCATCCTCAGGAACTTTAGCACTCGTTGATTCACATGTTTCAGAAACCTCTGGAACAGTGCGTAATACTGATTCAACACCTTCGACACTTTCTACACCACGTGCAACTAATCTAGCCATTTCTGCTGTGGCGCCACTACGTGTGTAATATAAAACTAATATTTGTTTCATTCTTTTTACCAATTTAAGTCTTTCGACTAGAAACCCTCAAAAAGTAGGGGGTGTCTTTTATTTCGTATTTATACTTATTTAAAGTATATCAATGATGTTTTCAAGCGGACGGCCTATCGCTGCTTTTCCATTCGCGATAACAATGGGACGTTCTATTAATTTTGGATAGGCAAGCAAAGCATCAATCAATTGATCTCGACTTAGCGATTCATCAGAAAGATTATTTTCAGTGTATTCTGCCTCGCCTTTACGCATTAATTCACGTGGTTCTAAACCGAGTAAATCTAATACATTAACAATAGTCTCTCGATCGGGTGGTGTGTCTAAGTATTTGACCACATCGGCTTCGATACCTTTTTCAGTAAGCAATTCCATCGCTGCGCGTGATTTTGAACAACGAGGATTATGAAAGATTTTGGTATTTTCAGACATGACAGTTTTCCGTTTAATTTAATCAATATCTTTAGTTTATATTGGCTAACAATAATTACAATTTGTTTATTAAACTGAAATCAGTAGGCGAAAAAAAAGCCCTCATAAGAGGGCTTTTTTAAACTATTCTACATTTACTTCAAACGTAGAGTTTGACCAGGGTTAATATTGTATGGAGGTTGTAGACTATTCATACTGATGATGTCTTTCCAGTAAACGCCCGTTTGTCTCATTATCTCAAAGACGGTATCTCCCTTCTTCACGGTGTAAGAACTACCACCGCCAGAATTGCTGGCTATATTTGCCTTAGCTTGTTGATAAGCAGAACCCGTGTTTGTAGTAGCAGACGATCCACCAGCATAAGTTGTTGGTGTGTATGTCTTCTGCTGGTAGCTACCCGTGTAAATGCTTTTATTGCTGGCCGCATTTGAAACTGGCGCTTGGGTATTTGCCTGAGCTGCAGTACTGTAATCATAATAAGTCGTATTACTCTGACCTGTTTGACCATAACCTGCATAGTTGGTGTTATTACTCTGCTGTTGTACTGGTCTCGGCGCTGGTTTTTGTGCAGCAGCTGCCTGCTGACGATTCCAACGATCTATATAGTACTGTTGGTTATACTGACCTGTTTGCGCGGGTGCTCTTGGCGCAGGTTTAACTTGTACTACTGGTGCCGGTGCTGCTGGTTTAGCTGGCTTGTAAGTATATGTACTTTGCGCTTTTGAGGCAGCACATACCGCACAACTATCATTTACAACTGCATTTCGACTGCGTTGCTGACCAAAGCCACCACCGCGTGAAACTTGACTTGAGCCTGACACTTGACCAGAGCCGTAACCACCGCTACTTGCCCCTGCAGGTGGATTAGTGCTTGCTTGAGAAGCACCACGATAACTACTACAACCAGAAGCCATAATGGCAACTAATGAAGCAACTGCTAATAATCTGATTTTTCTGTTCATAAAAAATACCTTCGAATTTCTATTTAATAGATTTCACGCACTAACTAAAAACAGATAGTTAAAATACACATACCAACAGTTTTATACCGAACCGTTTAGTACTTCGTATTGCATGCGATAAGTTATAAGGTATTGGCGAGAAGCCTTTGGCAATTCGACGAATGAATGCCTATGATCCCCAGTGTTTAAATAAGCAAATGCTTTTTAAACTTTAGCCCAAACCCCAATTTTTAATGAATGGTCCCAACCATTCATAAGCCCTGTTCCTAAACTTTTAAAAACTTGTTTAGGTAACGTTTACATCTCTAACAAGTGCTCTTTATAGCACAAAACACATCTACTTTGCTATATATAAGCTAAAACAGGTTAATTTTAAAGGGTTTTTTTAAAATTTACACTTTTTTCAGTAAAAAACTAAATAACCCCTCTCCGGATAGAAAAATTGCAGTGACAATCAAACCAGCAATTAATACTCCGCAAGTAACCGCTAAAAAGCCTTTGCGCTTTTCAATACCAAAAATCCAAGCTGCAAAGCTACCTGTATAAGCACCAGTTACAGGTAAAGGAACCATGACAAATATCATTAAGCCCCAAAAACCCCATTTTTCTATTTTTTCGCCTACTTTACCGCGAGTTCTAATCACAATTTTTTCGAACAAGTTCGAATACCAAGCCATTTTATTAAAAATATCATGAAAAAAACCCATGAAAAAATACACTATCGGAAAAGCCAAAATATTAGCCAAACAACACATAATGTAAGCAATTACAGGGTGAATACCATTATACAAAGCGTAAGGTATACCACCACGTAATTCAGCAATCGGTAACATACTCAAAATAATAGAGTAGAAATAATCATTCATAGTTTAATCAGAGTGTTTTATCAGTTAAAAAGGTTGAGATAATAAATCAATTTCCACCTACAAGTGGAACAAATAAAACTGACTCATGATCAGTTACAGAATAATTAGATTCACTACTACGTGTCAGTACCTGCAATTTTTGTTCACTTTTTTGTGCGCCAACAGGAATTATCATGCGGCCACCAATTTTTAGTTGTTCAATTAGCGCAGAAGGAATCTCATCAGGAGCAGCAGTGACCATAATCGCATCATAAGGTGCTGCGTCCTGCCAGCCCCAGCTACCATCACCTAAGTGGGTTCGGATATTTCGATAACCCAATGTGTATAATAAATCGCGCCCTTGTCGATATAATTCTGGAATCACCTCGACTGTATGTAAGTTTTTAACCAAACCACCTAACACGGCAGCTTGATAAGCAGAGCCTGTACCGACTTCTAATACGTTTTCTAAAGAATCACTTTCTAATAGCAATTCAGTCATACGCGCCACGATGTAAGGCTGAGAAATTGTCTGACCATGCCCAATCGGAAAAGATGAATCTTCATAAGATCGACTCGACATAGCTTCGTCTACAAATAAGTGACGCGGGACTAAACTCATTACTCGCAGCACTTCAGAATTTTTGATTCCTTTGGCTTTCAAACGCTCCATTAAGCGATCTCGGGTTCTTTGTGATGTCATCCCAACGCCTTGGATGTCTAATTTACTGATACTCAAGACACCCCTCCACTTTTATTCGGTTTTACCTCACCCTTCGGGTCGTCGTCACTTCGTTCCTTCGTTGTCTCGGCTCCGCCTCGGCTTAGCCTTTTCTCCAACCAATCGGCAGTCGCATCTAATGCTGAATATCGAGTTAAATCAATATGTATCGGCGTAACAGAAACATAGCCTGAATCAGTTGCTGAAAAATCCGTGCCTTCACCAGTATCAGCGGCATCGCCTGCAGGACCGACCCAATAAACATCTTTACCACGTGGGTCTTGCGTTTTAATCACAGGTTCTGCGGCATGGCGCTTACCTAAGCGCGTAGCTTTAAAACCTTTAACATTCTCCCACGGTATATCCGGTACATTTACGTTTAGAATGGTTGCAACGGTGTCGTCTTTTGCAAACTCTAAATTAGGTAAATCATCCAATAAGTGCAAAATGGCTTGAACGCCAGATTCATAATACTCGGGCTTAAATGAATTCATGGATACTGCTATCGCTGGTAAACCTAAATTACGGCCTTCCATAGCAGCTGCCACTGTGCCTGAATAGATGACGTCATCACCCATATTTGGTCCCGCATTGATGCCTGAGATGACTAAATCTGGAGCGCTCTGCTTATATAAACCTGTTAGAGCTAAATGTACGCAATCGGTTGGTGTACCATTACTGCTGTAAAAATTATTACCACGTTCGGTTAAGCGTAATGGTCGATCTAAGGTCAAAGAATTACTGGAAGCACTGCGATCTCGATCTGGAGTGACTGTTAGTACATCTGCTTTTTCGATCAAGGCTTCGCGCAATAAATTTATGCCTGGTGCAATAAATCCATCATCATTACTCAGCAGTATTTTTATCATATAATTTAAACTATCGTTTCGTGCTACGCTTGTAGCGAATTAATGTGCGCCATTCTACCTGAGTAACCTAGGTTAAAGGAAGATCAGCGAAACTCAAGAGAACAAATCGTGGCTAATTTTGATCAAAAAAGTTTGAAAGCCTTAAAAAAACAGTTAAAAGAAAAGAAAAAGGAAGATGAGCTTCAGCAACAAGAGCAAGCGAAACAACACATTCAAGAACAGCAAGACGAAAACTATTTCAGAAATGCTATGTCTGGCGTAAATCCATTAGCTTCTGATCAAGTTAATAACAACGCAGTGCATACTAAACAAAAACCACCCGCAAAATTAATAAATCATGATGATTTTGAAGATGACTCAAGCATCAACGATCCACTATCAGATGAGCGCGAAGTGACAGAAATTGATGGCGGAGAAATCTTAAGTTTTTGTAGAGATGGCATCCAAAAAAATGTCTTCAAAAAATTACGCAGTGGCCATTACCGAATCTCGGATGAGCTTGATTTACATGGATATACTGTCAAACAAGCGAAGCAGGTTTTGATTTACTATTTAGAAGAGGCGGTTCAATTTGAGAGCTGTTGTATT
>CALJIH010000119.1 GCA_937974135.1 uncultured Cocleimonas sp.
GTCTTAAAATAGGTTAAAAGTAGGGGGGTGTAGTTTTATTAACAAAAACACACCCCCTACTTTTATAAGCTTTTAACTTAGAAACTATATAACCTCAATGTGAAATTAACATCTTCGAGAATCTGTTTACCCTTTTCTTCAAGATTACTAGCATCAACAAAGCGTATAGAAAAACGTTGTTTGCCTGCACTAATTTCAGGATAAATTTCAGCATCATCCTCTAATCCAATTGAAATAATCTGATAATCAACCTCATGGCTTAATGTTGCTTGGTAGAAGCCTCCGGGCGCAATTTCATCACTTGACTGGATTCCCTGATAAATCAAGTCCATTAATAACTCTACGGCTTCAAAAGCAATCACATAGGGCCTTGCCCATGTTTTTAAATCCGATAAACGTTGTTCTTCGGGTAAATTTAACCAATGATTAAATAAAGGTACATCAAGATCGTTAATACCACCTGCAATCGAAGCGCGCTGTTTTAAAATATTTAGAAAATTATGAGATTTTAAATGCTGGCCTAACTGTCCACGAAAACTATAAAGACGTTTACTTTTCTCTTCTAGTTTTTCAAGAATACGAGCCACTCGGCTCATATCAATACCTTCGACGCCTTCAGCCATTCTTACCGCTTGGGTTTGTACATCTAACACGTGCAAGGCGGCATTTTTTACGTCTAAACGTGAAGAAAGGTTATACAACTCGAGTAATACAACAATTGCAGCTTGGCAGTTCTCTGGCGTTGGATTCTCTAAATGAAAATTGAAGCGTCGAATCAAATAACTCAAGCGCATAAAGAGGCGAGTTTTCTCATTTAGTGGATGTTCGAATACAGCCATAGAAATACAATGAATGGTTAAAAATAGATCAATAATATCCTTATATTAGAATACTATTTTGTGATTAGTATATCAGAGCTAATGCTGGGATAAACGTTCAAACTTATCGTGTGTTTCCTTTACTTGAGTTAATAAACTTTCTACATTACCAGTATTATCAAGTATATCTGTAGCTACTTCTTTTCTCTGCTCACGGCTTGCTTGTTGTTCGATAATTTTTAGAATGGTTTCTTCATTCATATTATCGCGCTTTTGGACACGTTCAATTTGTTGTTCAACGGTACAGTCGACAACCACGATGCGATCAAATAGTGGTTCATAGTTTTTTTCAACAAGCAGAGGAATATCGATTATAAGATAAGGATTATTCAAATCTTGGTTGGTTGCCCATTTCATGCGTGATTCAATTTCTTCGCGAATAATGGGATGCGTAATTTTTTCAAGATTTGCTAAAGCTTGCTCAGCTTCTTTGGTTGGTGCAAAAATAATGTGCTTGAGTTTGCCTCTATCTAATGAGCCATCTGCTAGAAGAATATCATCACCAAATAGCTGGGCTATTTCGCTGAGTGCTTTGGTACCTGGTTCAACAACATCCCGAGACACTTGGTCCGCATCTATAATCAATGCACCCAACTCTTGAAATTTTTTTACCGCAGTGCTTTTGCCACAACCGATACCCCCTGTTAAACCTACTTTTAACACTCAAAAATCCTTTAATAACTCATAGAGTATTGTAAGTGTATGTGAAAGATATTAAAAAGACACCCCCCTACTTTTTAAATGGAATAAACTGATTAGTTCAAGAGCTCTGTGCTTTTTTCCTCATTCAATAAGTTCTCAGCAAAGTTAATTGTAGAATCAGAAAACCAAACAGCCCCTAGTGTTTGATTTTTATGAGAAATAAACCCACTACTGTTGGCTTATTGGATATTTTCTTTGCTTGGTGTCCAAAGAATGTCATTGTCCGAAACCGTCGAAAAGTGGGGGGGTATCTTTTTATCAGTCATATTTAGATAGTTTTGATGATTTACCAATCTGGTGTCATAAGTGCTTTAGTTTCAGCAATGCTAGCACTTTGCATATGATTATTGCTGATATATTCATTTATCTGCTTGATCAATGCAGCATTATCTTCTGCTTCATTGCCGTCTTCTAAAGTGCTGTTATTTTCAAAACCAATTCTGATGTGTCCACCTAAATTTGCGGCGAGTTTCGCTGCGGAGAATTCATTCTTACCAAACGCACAAATCATCCAGCTTGACGCTTTTATTTTCTGAATATTATCTTCAACCAAATAGCTGTTTTCAAATGCACCTTCTGTCTTTGGGCGACCGATCACCAATAAAATGGGATAAGCATTACCCGGCAAAACATGGCGAATTAACCAGTCATGGTATTTATCTAAATCATCTTGGTTATAAAGGATGATTTGTGGTTTTACATTCTCTGTCTTCATGCGCATAAAATGTTCATGAATCAAATCTTCAGCTAAACTTTTAATTTCTCTTAAACCAATGGAAACCGCTGCGGGTTTCAATCCATGAATCATCTCAAACTGTTCTTCAGGAGAATAAATACCCACGGCTTCAGAGGTAACTTGAATGAATAGTTCTTGTTGGCATTTCTGTTGAATAGCACTTATTGCGGATTGATAATTCTCTACAGAAAGACTGTGTGAATTATCTTCTGGATTTCGAACGTGTAAATGCATCATCCTTGCACCTGCCGATAAACAGTCTTGAGCTGTCTGGGCTATTTCAGTCGATGTTAAAGGTATATTGGGATGATTCTCTTTTGTTTTTCTCGCACCGTTTGGGGCTACGGCTAAAATGACTGTTTTAGACCTATTCATTGAACCTCCTGAATCACTGTTTTGATGCTATCACTCAATCTTTCAGTAATTTGAGTCACATTTTCATCATCAATAATAAAAGGGGGAGCCACTAAAATATGGTCGCCGATAACGCCATCTACTGTGCCACCCATAGGATATATCATCAAACGATTTTCCATCGCTTTTTTCTTAATTTTTGCATGTAATTTCAACGTTGAGTCGAATGGTATTTTGGTGTTTTTATCTTTCACTAACTCGATTCCAAGAAATAAACCTCTGCCTCGAATATCTCCAACATGATCAGATAATAGTGAATCAGCATCAAAAGCCTTATGCATGGCTTGAGCCAAATTGGCGCCCTGTTGTTTCACATTGTTGAGCAAATCTCTTTCTTGAATTTCCAATTGTGTTGCCAATCCGGCGGCACATGAAACAGGATGACCTAAATAAGTATGTCCGTGTTGAAAGAAACCACTACCGTTATCAATCGCATTTACAATTTTTTCACTTATCAACACAGCGCCTAAGGCTTGATAACCAGCCGCGATTCCTTTGGCAATCGTTTGTAAATCACCTTGTATACCGTCTTGCTCGCAAGCATGTAAGGTACCTGTTCTTCCCATACCGCACATAATTTCATCAAGTAGCAGTAATACATCGTATTGATCACAAATTTCACGAATGCGCTTGAAATAACCTTCTGGTGGCGTTAAGCAACCAGCGGTTGCACCACCGACAGTCTCAGCGACAAATGCGGCAACATTTTCTGCGCCAAGTTCTAGTATCTTATCTTCTAGTTCATTAGCAATACGTTGACCGTATTCAAATTCAGTCTCATCATCGCGTTTATCCCGATAAGCATTACTTGCAGAAATGTGATGACCTTCTACGAGAATAGGGTCGAAGGGTTTGCGTCGCCATAAATTTCCACCAATAGACAAAGCACCTAAGGTATTCCCGTGATAGCTTTGTTTACGAGCGATATAGAATTTCTTTTCTGTCTTACCCTTTTCTAAGAAATACTGTCTTGCAAGTTTTAGCGACGCTTCGATTGCCTCGGAGCCACCAGTAACAAAATAGACTTGTGAAAATTCACCGTAGGCATGGTTTAGTAAATGTTGAGCTAATTGTTCTTGCGAATCATTAGTGAAAAAACTGGTATGTGCATACGCCACCTCATTCACTTGATCGATAATCGCTTGTTTCACGCGTTGATTCGAATGACCTAAACACGATACAGCAGCACCACCGCAAGCATCAAGATATCGGTTTCCTTGTTTATCAATTAAAAAAACACCATCACCATTAGCAATTGTTGCAAGGTTATGATGGCTGGTGCGTTGCATGACATTATTTGTATTTTTACGTGAATCCATTTAAGACCCTCTGCTTATGTGATGATAGTTTTAATAACATCACTTTACTCTATAGGTAAGCTTGTTAATAATAGAAAAATTACGCTATCCATCTAATAATGGCATACATGATATATAATCAATTACCACCACTGAATGCAGTAAAAGCCTTCGATGCTGTCGTTCGTCATGGATCGATCAGTGAAGCCTCGCGAATACTCTGCGTCAGTCAGAGTGCCGTCAGTAGACATATCACCAATCTTGAAGAATTCTTAAATTGTAAATTACTCAGCAGGAGTAAGTTAGGGACTGTTTGCACTGAACAAGGACAAGAATTTTTTGATCAAATTAACCATTCTTTAAATACAATCTTAAACGTAACCAATAAAATACGAGCGACACAATCAGGCATCAATATTGTCAAAGTGAGTTCACTCTCTAGCTTTGCCTTACGCTGGTTAGTTCCGCGTTTAAATCAATTTCAAGTGATACATCCTGACATTGTTTTAGATATTTCTATTTCGGACAAGCGCCCAGATTTTGAAATCAGTCAAATTGATTGTGCCATTGTGTCTGAACCAGAACATATTTCAGCAAAACACGATCATATTTTATTTAAAGAAGAATTAGTTGTTGTTGCATCACCTTTATTAATTAAGGATCAGAAAATTTCCGAAAAAGAAATTATAAATACACATCCATTAATTCATACATCTAGCCGTGCTGAACTATGGGAAAACTTACTAAAACATTATGAGTTTGCAACTAATACCAAATCAAACCTTGGACTTTCATTTCAAGATTTTTATATCTCAATAGCAGCCTGTGTTGCAGGCAGTGGCGTGGCACTGGTGCCTTCATTTTTAATAAGAAAAGAACTGGAAGATGGTTCATTGATACAATGTTTGAAGCCAGAAATCTCATCAGGTAAATGTTATCAATTCGCTATTTCAGCATTTAAAAGTTCAAATCCTTCCGTTTTAGCGTTACAAAATTGGCTAATAGATGAAACGTTGTCAGAACGAGATGTATAAAATAGATTCTGACTTCTAGATAAAACTGTACTAACGTTAAAGTATGAAGATAAGTACTGGAAGTTGTTTATGCGGTGAAGTCCATTATGAAATAACGGGAAGTCTCGGTATATTTCAATATTGTCACTGTTCGCGCTGTCGTAAATTTACGGGTAGTGCGCATGCCGCTAATATCATTGTTGCACCAAACCAATTCAAATGGATTAAAGGTGAGGAGTATTTAGGTCGCTTTGAAGTCGCAGAAGCAAAACATTTTGCAACGTCTTTTTGTAACAATTGTGGATCATCCTTACCCTGGAAATCAAAAAGTGAAAAGTCCGTTGTTATTCCTGCCGGTACTTTGGACGACGATCCTGAGATTCGACCTTTTCAGAATGTTTTTTACGAATCAAAAGCGGATTGGTATGTAGAAGCCAGCGAGTTGATAAAACACAAAGAGTTACCTATTAAAAAAACATCCAAAGCTAGCTAATAATCATATTAAGCCACTATTGTGTCATTTTTATAAGTTGTAAAAAGTAGGGGGGTGTCTTTTTTAAATAGATAAATCTGGTTTTTTACTATTTAGTGCGGAAACTCTCTTGGATCATCGCGATATCCGCCCTCAACGCCTTTGGTTACAATCGCCACCGCATCGTGTGGATGTAAACTCTCTAAGTGATTAACACGCACCCAGAAGTCTTCAAAATGCTGGTCATCGGCTAATATTGCTTGCACTCTACGTGCCGCATCTTCGCAGAACATTAAGTTGGATGCATTCAGACGAGCAAACTCTTGTTCATCTTCACGTTTTACTGCTGCTTGTACGGGTGTTGCTAAGGCATCTTCGACTTTATCGATAAGCGCTGAAATAGGAATATCTTTAACTTCATCGGATAATCTAACGCGTACCTGAGCAATACTCCTCTGACTATGGGGAGTGGCTGAGATGCCTTCCGTTGTACCTAGCCAGTCATGAACTGTAGCAAGGTCAACACTTCCATTTTCACCAAACTTATCTTGAAAACCTTGCTGAATAATATCTCGTGCTAAGGCAGCAGAACAAGGGCAGGTGGATGAGTAAGGGATTTCAATGCTTAATTCTGTTGAGATTTCACCTTGTCGAACTGAGGATGAAATACGTGTTTTATAACTCTTCCAACCCGTGTTATCACTAATCAATGATTTGCGGCGTTCAAAGAATTGTAAGCGACATTCTAGGTAGGCGCTGTCGCTGATGCCTTCTTGTGATTCAGCAAAATGAGTGACTACTTCCTCAAGTAATGCGGGTGTAATGGTGTGGTCGCTAAGGATTTGGTCTATCGCTAAATATAAGCGAGACATGTGAATACCCTTAGCTTCTGGGTCAATAAGATTCACATAAGCTTGAACACTGGCTACTGTTTGGATTTTATCGCCGTTACCATTGAGTACATGTACTGGCAACTCGATCTCACTCATGCCTACCCAATTTAATGTTGCATTCGGTCCTGAATGTGGTTCATTCGCAATATCGGGTAAATCACAGCTGTGGTCATCACAACTATTATTTGTACTCATCGTCATTCCTAAATGCTAGCAAGTCGAGCGATTATACATAAACCTATCTAGATTAGAATAACCCACTGAATACTAATTGTTTCTTAAATTTGGATAATAAAACACCATATCCTAGCCTAAGTTTAGAGTATGGTATTTAATTCTCATAGATCAAGGTTTTACATTAACTATATTTAACTTATTTTTCTATGTGTATAGGTGTAATATTAAAGCCATTTTTTAATAATAATTGATACTAACGACTTTTAAAATTATGAGTGCAGAATCTTCAATAATACAAGCTGATCTACTAAATACACATGCTGCATTTACTAGGGTTAGAGAGCATTTACAAACTAAAATAATTGGTCAAACTTTATTAGTTGATAGACTTCTGATCGCCTTGCTCGCCGATGGTCATTTATTAGTTGAAGGAGCGCCTGGTTTAGCAAAAACGACTGCCATTAAAGAATTGTCATCTGTGCTTGAAGGGGATTTCCATCGTTTACAATTTACCCCAGATTTACTCCCTGGAGATTTAACAGGAAGTGATGTGTATCGTCCTGAAACAGGCGAGTTTGTATTTCAAAAGGGCCCGCTATTTCATAATCTAATTTTAGCAGATGAGATCAATCGTGCTCCTGCAAAAGTACAATCTGCGTTGTTGGAAGCAATGGGCGAACATCAGATAACAGTTGGCAGTACCACCTATCAATTACCTCGTCCATTTCTAGTTATGGCAACACAAAACCCAATTGAGCAAGAAGGTACTTACCCACTACCTGAAGCACAATTAGACCGCTTTTTAATGCATGTGTTTATTGATTATCCTGACGCTAAAGCTGAGAATCAAATTCTTCAATTAGCGCGAGAGCAGGCAAAAGAGACTTATCAAAAACCCTCTACTGCAATTTTTCAATTAAGCAAGCAAGATGTTGAAAGGGCTCAACAAGCCGTGCTTGAAATTCATATGGCAGAACCTGTGCAAGAATATTTAGTGCAGTTGATATTAGCGAGCCGTAATCCTGCTTCTTACAATTCTGAGCTAGCCCGATGGATCAGCTATGGTGGAAGTCCCCGTGCGACGATTTCATTAGATCGTTGTGCGAGAGCTCATGCATGGCTTCATGAGAGAGATTATGTGTCGCCTGAGGATGTACAAGCTGTTGCTTATGAAGTACTTCGTCATCGTTTATTAATATCCTACGAAGCTGAAGCAGAAGGCATCACAGCTGATAACGTTATCGAAGAGTTAATTAGACAAGTTCCCGTTTCTTAAACTAAAACTTAGCCAGTGTAACAATGCGTTTTTTTAATCGTTGGTTTAAAAAAGAACAAGATGATTTAACTACTGAAGTTGTGGTTGATTCATCAACGCACGTCATCACCAAAGAACTTATCGCTCTTCAACAACAAGCACATAAACTCGACATGAGCCGTCGCTCGTATGCACGCTCAACATCCACCGGGACCCATCTTTCACAATTTCGTGGGAGAGGCATGGATTATCAAGAATCACGAATTTATCAAGCGGGTGATGATATTCGTAATATGGATTGGCGTGTCACTGCGCGCGCAGGTAAGCCACACACCAAACTCTATCAAGAGGAACGTGAGCGACCTGTGGTGTTGGTGGTGGACTTTAATCCCGGCATGTTTTTTGGATCAATTAATATGCTTAAATCGGTTTTGGCCGCTAAAGCAGCAACTTTAATTGCTTGGTCGGTAGCCTCTAGAGGAGATCGCATTGGCGCTTTGATCCTTAATTCATCACACCAAGAATTACCACCTAAAACAGGCAAACGCGGTGTTTTACAACTTATTCGTGAATTAGTTATTCATGGCGATCCTGAGATTGGGCTTAAGCAAAGAACAGAATCTCATATCAGCATGAATGATGAATTGAAGCGTTTGAGAAGATTGGCAAAACCGGGCTCTTTGGTGTTTCTAATCAGTGACTTTTACGATATAGATGAGGAAACAGCATCTCATTTAAGGCAAATTTCAAGACACAATGACATTCTGGCTATTCAGATTGTTGATCCTTTAGAGTTAGCGCCTCCACCACCCGAACGATATACAGTGACTGATGGTAAATCTAATGGAGTGCTCAATACTAAATCAAGAAAAGGACATGATAAATATCAGAAGTTTTTTAGCCAACACCATCAAAAAATTCAACAATTGATGCGAAAGCAGAATATTCCTTTGTTACAGATTTCCACAGCAGATGATTTGTTGTTATCACTGCAAAAGCACTTTGGAAACAGTAAACAACGTGCACCAATAAATTCATCTAAAACAAACATTGATGAGGTTGCATAGTGAATCCTCAGCAATCGCTTCAACTTCACGATATTCACTTACCTGGTGATCCTAGTATTTGGCCATTAGCTATTGGTTGGTGGCTATTAATTGCTATCGCTCTGCTACTTTTAGTTTATCTGTTTATCAAAATCAGAAGACATTTATATATAAAAAAATATAAGAAAATGCTACGTAATGAATATGCAGCATTAGAGAAGAAGCTCAAAGAATCGCCAGATAAAAACCACATTGCTGAAGCAAATGTTTTATTACGCCGATTCGCTTTGGCCTATTACCCTGATCAGAATACTGCCAGTTTAACGGGTAGTGATTGGTTAAGTTTTTTGGACACCACAGGAAATACGCAAGATTTTAGCCGAGGAGCTGGGCGTATCTTAATTGATGCACCTTATCGAGCAGGAGATCTTGAAAATTATAATGAAGATGAATTCATCCCACTCATCCATAGCTGGGTAAACCAAACTATCCGTACTAGGGTAAATAATCGACTTGTTGATTTTAAACAACCAAACCATAAGCTCGCTAAAAAAGTGGGGGGGTGTCTTTGATAGCCTCAATAAACACATTTTTTAGTAGTTATTTCAATAATCTAGAGTTTGCGACACCTTGGGTGTTTTGGTTGTTGCCATTACCAATTTTAATTTGGTGGTTATACCCTCAAGCACCTGTAAATAGTAGTGCTTCATTGCGAGTGCCTTTCTTTCAAAGCTTAAACCCAAAGATGACACAAAATAAGCAAACTCCTTCATGGACCAGAATTATGCTGGCCGTGTTAGCTTGGGTTTTGTTAGTTTCAGCAGCAGCACGGCCTCAATTTATAGGAGATACAGTACGCCAAGCAATTAGCGGTCGTAGTTTGATGATGGCAGTGGATATTTCAGGCTCCATGGATGAGCAAGACATGATTGTTTCAGGTCGGCGAATGTCACGTCTCAATGCAGTAAAAATTGTAGCCGGTGACTTTATTGAGAAGAGAGAAGGAGATCACATCGGTCTAATTTTATTTGGCAGTCAAGCTTATCTTCAAGCGCCACTGACATTTGATCGTAAAACAGTCGTAACGTTATTGGAAGAATCATTCATTAGTCTCGCTGGTAGAGCAACCGCTATCGGTGATGCTATCGGCTTGGCGGTCAAGCGTTTACGTGAAGAAGATGAAAAAAATCGAGTATTGATTCTACTTACTGATGGTTCTAATTCAGCAGGTAATGTAGAGCCTTTAAAAGCAGCAGATTTAGCAGCACAGGAGAAAGTAAAAATTTATACCATAGGTGTTGGTTCGCCAAGAAGCCGTGATCTTGACGAAACAACCTTAGATGCTATAGCCAGTAAGACTAATGGTCGCTATTTTCGTGCAAATAATGTCAAAGATTTATTACAAATTTATAAACTTCTCGACCAAATAGAACCTGTTTCGCAAGATGAATTAAGTTATCGACCTATTCAAGAGTTATTCTATTATCCCTTGTCTTTAGCCTTATTACTTAGTGCGCTTATTGCACTTTTCAGAAATAGTCTTGTTAAACGTTTCTTACCCTTCATAGAAAAACAACGATCTAGTGAAACATCCAAGGTCGATAGAAGTAAGGAGGCGTTTTAATGTTAGAACAATTCCATTTTCTAGAACCACTTTGGTTTTTAACGTTAATTCCTCTAATTTTTATTCTTTGGTGTACGTTTCAAGAAAACACTGACTCAAAAGCATGGGAGAAAGTTATAGATGCAAAACTATTACCGCTGCTAATTCAAGGTGAGGATAAAAACAGCAATCTCTTTCCTAAATTCTTGTTAGCAATTGCTTGGATTATAAGCGTTATCGCTCTAGCCGACCCAGTCTGGGAAAAGGTCGCCAGACCTATTTTTCAAACAAATGCCGCACGAGTGTTAGTGTTAGATTTATCCAATTCTATGTTAATTGATGACCTTAAACCTAATCGCTTAGCCAGAGCTCGTTTCAAAATTGAAGATATTCTTTCGCGTGAAGAAGAGGGTCAAACAGGGTTAGTGTTATTCGCGGGAGAAGCATTTACTGCAGCACCATTAACCAGAGATACAGAGACCATTCGGTCAATGTTGAAAGTTTTGAATCCGCAGATCATGCCCGCACAAGGTAGTCGAGCTGATTTAGGTTTAGCGAAGGCATACGAATTGCTAAAACAAGCTGGAATAACTAGTGGCCAAGTATTATTGATTGCAGATGGTATCAGTCAGCAATCATTTGGAACGGATATTGCAAAACAATTACGTAAAGCAGGTCATACAGTTTCTGTTATGGCAGTCGGTACAGAAGCTGGGGGAAAACTCAATTTTCGTAATAAAACCAGTGTAACAGTTAAATTAGATGCAGACTCTTTAACTGAAATCGCCAAAAGTGGTGGTGGTAATTATAGTTTGATTACAACCAATAACAGCGATTTAAAAACTCTGCTTAGCCCAATTTCTAATAGCAATACATTGGATAATCTAAAGACTAAAAACAACGAAGATCTACAAAATAGGGAGTGGAAATCTACTGGACCTTTTTTAATATTATTGTTATTACCTCTTGCTGCATTGGCATTTCGACGTGGTTGGTTATTACAAGTAATTGTAACTTTTGGAATCTTTGGGATAGTTTCTCACCCGCAGAAAGTAATCGCAGCCGAAGATAACTCACAGAGTAATGTTCAAAATATATTGGATGCTCTTACAAAAAATAACGCTCAACGAGTAGATACTGCTTTTAAGGATAAAAATTATGAAAAAGTGCTTGAGTTATCTGATGACCCAATTAGCGTAGGTAGTGCAGAGTATAAATTAGAAAAGTACGATGATGCTTTAAAAACCTTTAAACAAGCACAGGGTGCCAATGCTCGTTATAACGAAGGCAATACCTTTGTAAAACTACAAAAGTACCGAGAAGCCATCACAGCTTATGATGAGGCTCTAAAACTTGATCCTGATATGCAAGATGCTTTAGATAATAAAAAAATGATCCAAGATTTACTGAAGAAGCAACAGAAATCTGATAAGAATAATCAATCTTCAAATGAGAACCAACAAGGCAATTCAGATTCTCAAAATAGCGAACAAGATCAACAAAGCAGCGGCTCTGAACAGGGGCAAGATAAGCAAAACAGCTCACAATCCGCTAATAATGATGAAAAGCAAGATGAGCAAAAACAAAATGAAGATCAAAACCAATTCTCTGATGCCAATAAGGACATAGATAAAAACAAAAAAGAAGCAGAACAAGAGCAGGTAGAATCTTCTGCTGGACAATCAGACGCTGAACAGGAAGAGTTAGAAAAACAACAAGCTTTATCTGATCAGGAAAACAGCGAAGAACCTATTGATTCTGATAAGCAACAACAACTCTCGAAAGAACAACAGCTTGCGGAAGAGCTCAGTAAAGAAGAAAAAATGGCAGCAGAACAATGGCTAAGAAGAATACCTGATGATCCAGGTGGATTGCTAAGACGAAAATTTAGACATCAATATAATCAAACAAGAAGAAATCGTAGCTCTACGGAGCAACCATGGTAATGAAAATATTTAAGCTTACATTTCTGATAAAATTCTTTTTATCAAATCTGATTTTTTCAATCGTGATTTTAACTAATCCTGTATTTGCAGAAGTAAAAGCCTCTACGAGCCAAATATCATACTATCAAGGCGATCCGATTAGCCTAAAAATTGAATCAAATATTAGTCAAAAGGCTGAACCTGATTTGTCTGTTTTACAACGGGACTTTGACGTAAAAGGTACAAGTGCTAATTCTCAAGTAAGTATTATTAATGGCAACAGAAGCTATAAAAAAATATGGAATATTGAGCTGCAAGCGAAAGCTAGTGGAAAATTAATTATTCCTGAAATTAGTGTCGGCAAAGATAAAACAGAGAAAATAGAAATTAGTATTAATGAGTTACCTCCAGAAATTGCTGCTGAAACAAAAAAACATATTTTCATAGAAGCCGCAGTAGAAATAGACAACGATGAAATATATGTTCAACAACAAATCCCTTACACCGTTAAGTTCTTTTATGACGCAGCAATGCAAACGGGTGAAGTTATACTACCAACGATTGAAAATGCTAATTTACGTATCGTTGGTGATGAAAAGAAATACCAAGTTGTTAGAGCAGGGACGAAATACGTCGTGGTAGAAAGACGTTATGTAATATCGCCTGAAAAAAGTGGAAAATTAATAATTCCTCCCACTATTGTTCAAGGGCGAATGGCGATTACTGATGGTGATTCTGCGCAACTTCGTAAACGCATGAACGAAGTGGATATGTTGAATGAATTGTTTTTTGATTTGAATAATCAATCTACGTTTAGCAATCCTTTTGACCCATTTTTTTCACGTCGATCGATTGGGCCTACTCGACCTTACAAAGCAAGTAGTGAATCTATAGAGGTAAACGTATTGCCAGTATCTAAGACATTTACTGGTTCTGCTTGGTTGCCGGCAGAAGAAGTAAAAATGCAAGATAGCTGGGCTACTAGTCCACCTGATTTAAAAGTCGGCGAGCCCGTTTCTCGAACGATTATTATGCAAGTAAAAGGCTTAGCCAGCTCACAAATACCTGAGATATTTATTCCGAAACCAACAGGAATGAAGATATATCCTGAGCAGGCGAAAGGTGAAACACCTAATGACGGAAATACAATTTATGGCATTCAGCGAGTCAATATTACTTATATTCCTGATAAATCAGGCCCAGTGATTATCCCTGAAATAACGGTTGACTGGTGGGATGTTAAAAATAAGGAACAGCAAACCTATATGCTGCCAGAATGGAATCTCAACGTAGCAGCAGGTGAAACTACAATTACTGAAATGAATACTGAGCCTGAAGTAATGGATGATGTTAATCCTGAAGCAGAGGTTAGTATGGAAGAAGTATTTATTGCTGCTCCTAGTTATTGGGGGTGGGAGGTACTCGCAGCATTAATTCTGGGTATTTTAATTTTACTAAGTTCTTTAATGTTTCTGTTAGGTAAACGTTATAAGAAGTCCCCAAAGCAACTAATGAAAAAGAAAATACAACGAGAATTAATCGATGAGCGAGCTTTGTATTCATCACTATTACAGGCTTGTGAAGCAAACAAAAATAAAGAGGCCGCAGAGCTATTGATACAATATATGGGAATAAAATTTCCAGAACAAAAAATTCAGAACTTAGGTTTCCTAGCTAAGAAATTAGCTACTGGAAGTAAAGTGATCACTGAGTTAAATGAGAGTTTATACGCGTCAGACACAAGTGCCTGGAGCGGTAAGAATTTGCATGAACTAATCGGACATGGATTGCAATTAAAACAAGCAAATAAGCCAACACAGGACTTTGTCTTAGCTCCGTTATATCCTAATTGATTGGCTATAGCTGAATAAAATAATCTTCAGAATACTTTATCTTTTATTTCAAAAATAAGGTACAAAAATCTTCATCTGATAAAAATTACCGTTAATTCTACCGTTTATTGTAAATATCAGAATAAAACACCCTTAAGTCTGCAATCTTTTATAACATACAAAGTATTACCTTATTCTAGTGGTTAATTTTTAATCATTAGGACAGTGATATGTCATTAAAATTATTGAACAGTTTTTTTCTAGGCATGATTTTGTTGTTTTCTATATTAATTTCTAACAGCGTATTTGCCTGTGATAATAAGAGTTGTGAAGCAGCTTATTTAGCGGCTACAAAACAAGTGATAGCTAATCATGTTCGTCGTGCAAAAGCTTTAAAAGTTGAGCGTCATGCACATTCTATGAACAGAGAAAGACGTGCATATGCGGAATATATGCATAAATACTTTGTCTCCATTAGAAGTTCTATATAGGTTTATAGGCCTTCATTTAGATCATAAACTTTCTTCCCTCTAACGAAGGTTTTTATTGTTTTGCCGTTGAATCCCCAGCCTGAAAAAGGTGTGTTTTTCCCTCGGCTTGTCATTTTTTCTGTTTCTAGCTGCCAAAATTCATTTGGGTCATAGATACTAAAATCTGCAGCTCTGCCTACTTCAATATTACCTGAGCGTTTTCTAATTAGCTTTGCAGGTTTGTTGGTTAGGTAGGAAATAGCCTGCGTTTTGCTAAGTACTTTTTCTTCAACCAATCTCATGGTTAATGGTAACAATGTTTCAAATGCAGAGATACCAGGACTGGTTTCTTCAAATGGTGCGAGTTTTGCATCAATCTCATGGGGTTGATGGTCTGAGCAAATAGCATCTATTAATCCATCTGACGCAGCTTGACGTAAGGCATCACGGTCACGTTCCGAACGTAATGGCGGCACGGTATGACAAAGTGGATTATAATCACACACATCCATTTCTGTTAAAAATAATTGGTGTGCAGCTACATCGGCAGTTACAGGTAGTCCGCTATCTTTTGCTTGCTTGAGCATTTTCATACTGTCAGAACTTGAGAGTCGGCAAAAATGTACCGGGGATTGAGTTTGCTCAACCAGAGTTAAAATTTGAGCCATGGCAGCGGTTTCGGCAGCCACGGGGATAGGGTTTAAACCCAGTCGAGTAGATAAAGCTCCTTCGTGCATTCCACCTGTAATCATTAAAGAGTGATCAATCGGGTGTAAGAAAAGCGGCATATCGAAAGTCACTGCATATTCCATTGCTTTGCGTAGTGTCGATAAATCTTTAACAGGAGCATGCCCTTGACTTAAACCTACACAACCGACGTATTTCAAGCTACCCATATGGCTGAGTTGTTCGCCTTTTAAATGTTGTGATAACGCACCAATGACACTGACACGAGAATAACCCGCTTTTTTAACTTTACTACGGATGAGCTTAACCATGGCGCCACTATCAATGGCACATAGCGGCTCTGGCATACAACAAATTCTAGTTATTCCAGCGCTGGCGGCGCTGTAAGTTTCGAAAGGGATACGTGTTTTATTTTCTTGTCCAGGCTCTCGCAGATAAGCACTTAAATCAACTAATCCAGGTAGCACCCAATGATCTTTTGCATCTATGACTTCTTTTGCTTTAAAGTCCTTTGAAACCGACTTGCCTAATCCTGCAATTTTACTGCCATTAATAGCAATATCGATGACTTCATCAAGCTCTGTCTCAGGATTTATGACATGAGCATTCTTAATTAATATTTGACTCATGATGCTCCCTTTTCTTTGGCTAAAGAAGCTTGCGAGGCAATTGCCATTGACATTACTGCCATGCGGACTGCTACTCCATTTGTCACTTGTTGAAGAATAACTGATTGCGATCCGTCCGCAACTCGCGAGTCTATCTCAACACCACGATTAACCGGTCCTGGGTGCATCACTATCGCATCAGGTTTGGCGAGTTTCAAACGTTCTTCGGTAAGACCATAGCGTGCGTAGTATTCTCGTACAGACGGAAGTTGTGCAGTGTTCATGCGCTCATGCTGTAAACGTAACATGATAACCACATCAAGGTCTTTTAAGCCTTCTTCCATATTTGTGTATACTTTTACACCCATATCCTCAATGCCGTTTGGCATGAGTGTAATTGGTGCAATCACTCGAATCTCTCCAGCGCATAAGGTATTCAATGCATGGATTTCTGAGCGTGCCACTCGTGAATGTTTGATATCACCGACTATAGCTATCTTGAGTGGCGTAAAATCAGGTTTATGTTGTCGGATAGTGAGCATATCAAGCATCGCTTGTGTTGGATGCGCATGCCTTCCATCTCCTGCGTTAATGACGCTGATATGAGGAGCACAATATTTAGCAATAAAATGTGCAGCACTTGAGCTGGAATGGCGAACCACAAACATATCACAACCCATGGCTTCAATATTACGAATCGTATCGAGTAAGCTCTCGCCTTTAGAGGTGGCTGAATTTCGTATATCTAAGTTGACTAAATCAGCAGATAAACGTTTGGCAGCAAGTTCAAAGGTTGTGCGGGTACGAGTGGAGTTCTCAAAGAATAAATTCATCACGGTCTTACCGCGAAGCAGTGGAGCTTTAACTTGAGCTTTACCTGGTAGTGATACGAATTGCTCAGCGCGATCGAGAATTTCTTCAAGTAATAGTGGCGGAATACCTTCAGTGGTCAGAAAATGTTTTAATTTTCCATCAGCAGTTAACTGCATTGATGAGGGTAATGGGCCAGGTGTAATGATGACGCTATTCTCTCTTTTATATGTTTTAGGTCCTTAGGTATTCCTAAGACTTAAAAGTGCCAAAAGTAGGGGGGTGTAGTTTTTTAGGCTCATCAAGAGCTTAAAAGTCAATTTCCTTGAGGAAACATCCCATACTACTTGGCGTAAGCTTTGGGAAATATCAAAAAAGACACCCCTCCACTTTTTACTATTTCAGTTCTTCTTGTTCTTACTAATAACACTTAATTCCAAACTGTCATTCACATTGCTTATTTTGAAGTAACAATTAGGATCCATATTTGTTTTAAAGCCAATCACATTTGCATCTATTGGAAGCTCTCGGTTACCTCTGTCAATCAACACTGCCAAGGTGATACTTGCAGGTCTACCAAAGTCGAATAATTCATTCATCGCGGCTCTAATCGTGCGGCCAGTGTATAATACATCATCCACGAGAATGATATGTTTATTTTCCAAACTAAAAGGTAGTTCTGAAGGTTCAATTTGCGGATGCAAACCTATACGACTGAAATCATCGCGATAAAAGTTAATGTTAAGCTTACCAAGATCTTCCTCGATTTTTAAAGACTTATGTAAATGTTCTGCGACCCATACACCAGCTGAGTGTATACCGACCATCACTGGAGCTTCGATATTGTTCTGTTTGATAATATCGTCAAGTTCTTGCGACATTTGAGTTAACAAAGCATCTACATCGTAATTATTATTAGCATCAACATCAGCGCTTTCGCTATTATTCATGGTTGTTTTTGTTCCATAATTCGTCACTAACTAAAGGCGTTTTTTTGCATCCAGTTTTCTAAAATTATTGCTGCTGCAATTTTATCCACTTCATCTTTTCTCACTTTCTTTTTTCTGCCACTTTGGCGCAGCTGCTTTAGCCGCCGAGATGCCTCAATTGAAGTAAATTGCTCATTTTCTTGATAAACATCTATATTATAACGGCCTTGAATCTGATTACAAAATCGCTGCACTGCTTTTGTTAGGGGACTTTCACTACCATCAAGTTCAGTAGGCATCCCAACGACTATTTGCGAAGGTTGCCATTCTTTAAATAATTTGGTGATTCCATCCCAATCAGGCTGTTCATCTTTGCTAGTTAATGTGCATTCTGGTGTGGCGCTTCCTGTGAGCGTATTTCCTACTGCAACTCCTGTGCGTTTTAAACCAAAATCAAATGCGATAACAACAGCCATTGTTAAAATTAACTTTATAATATAGAAGGCTTAATCATGCCCTGAAATGTTGCTCATAGCACTAAGATTTACGCCAAGTGTATCTGCAGCACCTTGCCAGCGCTCTTCAAATGGCATATTAAAAATTATCTTTTTATCAGCAGGGCAATTAAGCCAAGAGTTATTCAGAATCTCTGCTTCCATTTGACCTGCTTCCCAGCTCGCGCAACCAAGAGTTAATAAATAATTTTCAGGTCCATTTCCCGCGGCAATATCCACTAAGATATCTTGAGAAGCGGTGACCGATAGATTTTCATCTATAGAAAAAGTGTTCGACCACTGTTGGTTGCTATCATGAATGATGAAACCTTGTTCAGCTTGTACAGGGCCACCCCGAAGAGCGGGTTTGCCAAGCGCAAAGTTTTTATTTTCAGGATGATTATGTTCTATTGAAGATTCGTCTTCTGCATCTAATTTAAGTTGCTTAAGAACTTCATCAACGGTAACAGGAATGGGTTTGTTAATAGTGATACCAAAACAGCCATGTTCGCTATGTTGGCAGATTAATGTCACTGATTGCTTAAAGTACGGATCTTCTAATCCAGGCATAGCGATGAGCAACTGATTCTGTAAATAATGTGTGTCAGTTGTTTGGGGTGAAACTTTGTTTTCCAAATTATCTTGATCTTGCATTAACGTAGATTACCCCATTAAATGGTCTAGTTAGAGCTAAATTTTGCCTTCTCACCTTTGGCTTTATGAAAAACTATGGTTCGAGTGATGTTTAAACGATCATATTTTTCACGAATTTTCTTTGGTAATGGTTCGTAGGGTGCAGCAAGTTTTACTATTTTTACCGCAGCATCATCAAGAACTTTAGAACCAGAAGATACTGATATTTGAATTTCTTTAATACGTCCAGCTCGATCTAATGTTGTGTTTAAGATTAAGGTTCCGCTTAAACTTAAATCTAGAGCTTTCTTAGGGAAGTTGATATTACCAATACGTTCTAGTTTCTTAGACCATTTGTAGATGTACTCTGCTTCTACAGTACCTTTTGCACTTAATGAATCGACAAAATGAATTCTAGGACGTTTCGCAAAAGCTTCTTCTTGACTGCTCATTTCAGCCATTAATTTTGCGATAGCTTGTGTTTGCTCTGAGTTATCAATCACCGGTTTTACGGGTGCTTCTTGTGGTTGTTCTTCAGGACGCTTGTCTACAATCTTATCGGTTTGGCCCTTGGTTGTAAGTATTTCTGGTTCCGTTTTAGGTATAACCTCCGCCACTGTTTTTTCGGCGGTTACTTCGTCAGCCCCAACGTCTAGTTTTTCTTCCAAGGCTGCAAATTGACTTTTTAACCGGCTTTTTTCGTCTTGGGTTCCACTTCCTTGCTGATTTGCATTGGCAATAAAGTCAGCATCATCAGGTGCTAGTGCATCTTGTGGTATGACCATAGTCACATCAAAGGTTGGAGAAGGTGGTGCCGATGGAAAATCTGGTGGACGAAAGCCCATTGCATATAAACCTACATGCAATAGCAATGATGCAGGCACTGTCACGTACAGCGGATCTTTACCAAAAATTTTAAATTTAGAAGCCATAGACATTATTTTTATTTGTTTGCAATCTTATATTCCCGATATAAGGTATTAACATTAAGCCTTATATTAGCTAAACCTTAGCTGAATAATAACATAAATCGTTATATTTTACGTCGTTACGTATCATCAGGGTTGGCATCAGGTATTACTACAATTTTGTTAGGGTTTAAGTGTGTAATTTGTTTTGCGATTTCTGTAGTAATAAGTGCACGTTTGCCACCTAGAAAACTGATCGCGAGTTCTCCGTTGGCTAGTTTTTCTTGTTGTTCTTCATTTACGAATAAATATTTAATGGTAGTACCGACGACAAAGTTATAACGAATCTCAGCTGCTTCATCATTTAATAAATTATCAGAAAGTAACTTATTGATTTTTTCGTTGGTTTCTTTTTTTAATTTGGCTGCTTCTTGTTTCTTTCTCGCAGCTTCTTGTTTTTCAGTTCTCTCTACCTTGGCTCTTTGTTTGTAGAATTGGGCTAAATCAGAGCTTTCTTTTTTGCCAGTTGAACGTGGTTTTTTTTGTTGAGATTTATTTTCTTCCTTTCTTTTAGGCTTATGTTTTTTTTGCTTTTCGGTCGCTTTTTTTACCTGTTCTTCTGTGACTAGACCTGCTTTTAATAATTGATCGCTAAGTGAACTCATATATCTGTAAATTAAACGTTAAAACTTAAGTTTAACACTATGATTTAGTATCTCAATGATACAATAATAAAAACGTATAGTGTTTTGCCTATGACTTTGAAGTCGCTATAATGTGCCATTTTTTTTGAAACCTAGAATTGGTCATTATGAATATCGATAATATTGAAGTTGGAAAAAACATTCCTGAAGTAGTAAATGTAATCATTGAAATCCCGGCACAGTCCTCGCCAGTAAAATATGAAATAGAAAAAGAAAGTGGCGCATTGCTTGTTGATCGATTTATGTCTGCTCCAATTTTTTATCCTGCAAACTATGGTTTTGTGCCTCACACCTTAGCTGAAGATGGTGACCCAATAGATGTA